>NZ_JBVHVT010000085.1:0-38552 GCF_055564695.1 Streptomyces sp. NPDC029014 | reverse complement strand
CCTCTCTTCCCGTTCTTCTCCCTAGCCCTCCCCCCCCCCCCCCCCCCCCCCCCCCCCCCCCCCCCCCCCCCCCCCCCCCCCCCCCCCCCCCCGCCGGAGCGTCAGACCTGCTCGACGGACTTCGGATCGGCCGGGGGCTGCGGCCGCTCGTCGGGGGCGACGAGGGAGTAGTCGGTGCTGTCGTACACCTTGCCCGTCCGCTGGTAGCGCCTGAGCAGGTACGGGGTGCCCGCCAGCGCCACGTGATCGGTGATCTCGGAGCCGTTCGCGTCGGTCGAGACGAACACCGCCACCTGGCGGCCGTCGGACCACGTGTCCTTCTCGCGCCGGATGTCCCTGCGGTCCAGGGAGTACGCCTTCCCCGGGGCCCCGCCGGCCGTGCAGAGGCCGGTGAGGCGGCCGGCCGCGGGGTCGGAGGGGGACACCTTGACCCAGCGCCCGGCCGCGCGGGCCGCCGCCCGTTCCGCGTCGCCGCCGGGCCGGTCCGCGTAGTGGTCGCGCAGGAAGCCGAGGTCGCCGTTGAGGAGGAGGACGCCGTCGACCAGGTGCAGCTGCGCCGAGCCGGCCCGCAGCGTGGTGACGCTGCCCGCGCAGACCCCGCCGGTGGTCAGGGTGAGGCTCGCCTGCATCTTGCGGTCCCCCGACGTGGCGTGGACCTCCGCCGTCTTGACCGGGGCCTGCCCCGTGGCCTCGTACGCGTCGCGCAGCACGGCGGCGGGATCGCGGCCCGCCAGGACGTCGGCCGTCGCGGACGGCGACGGCGACGGCGACGAGGCGGAAGCGGAGGCGGTGACGGAGGCCGACGCGACCTTCCCCGGCTGCGGCCCGCAGGCGGCGCAGGCGAGCAGCGCTGCGCCGACGAGCGCGGCGGCCCCGGATTTCCTGGTGAGCAGAGCGAGTTCCCCCGGACAAGTGGTCGAGAGGGCCGAGGTTACCCCGCGGGTACGTTCCCCCGTCGACCGGATATCCGGGCCGCGGGCCGCGGCCCGGTGCCCGAGCGCGGAGAGTGCGCCGGCCCGGGGTGCGCCGGGGGTGCGCCGCGCCGCCGCGGGCGCCAGTGCGGCAAGCCTGCAACGGTTGCGCGCATCCCCTCGATGGCGGCCGGAAACGCTGTATACCCTCAGACCTGAACTTGTCGACACGGTCCGTCAGGAGCAGCGATGCACGGCCCCGGCCTCCCGCCGCAGCATGGCCCCCAGCCCACCTCCGGGGGTGTGGTGGCACTGCGCGTGCTGTTCGCCCTGATTCCCGTCCTGAGCTGCGGCTTCCTCGGGTGGGCCGCGTTGCTGCGGCTGGCGATCCTCACCCGCCGGACCGCGGACTGGGTCCTGCTGGTCGTCAACTTCCTGCTGACCGTCGGCTGGATCGCGCTGATCGGTGCGGACCCGACGCCCAACACCGACGGCTGGCAGGGCAACACCGGTGCCCTCGGTGTGATCTGCACCGGCGTGGTGACGTGCATCTACTTCCTGGTGGCGGACATCCGCCACTACGAGAACAGGGCGGCCCGCGCCGCCGCCTGGTACCCGTCGCAGTCCGCCCCGTACGTGCCGCCGCAGCAGACCCAGCCCTCGCAGCCCGGGTACGGCTACCCGCAGGCGCAGACCCAGCCGATGCAGCCCCGCCTCCAGACCCAGCCCGTGCCGCCGCAGCCGCAGCCGCAGACGCCGGCCCCGGGCCCCGGTCCCGTCAACCCGCCGCGCATCGGACAGGTCCGCGCCGAACTCGACGAGCTGAGCGAGCTGCTGCGCAAGCAGACCCCGCCGCCCACGCCGCCCCGCCCCGAGGGTGAGGGCCAGGGCCGGTGACGGGCGACGACCGGATCATCGGCGAGCGCTACCAGCTGGCCTCGCTGCTCGGCCAGGGCGGCATGGGCCAGGTGTGGACGGCGTACGACCAGCGCCTGGACCGGCGCGTGGCCGTCAAGCTGCTGCGCCCCGACAAGGTGGCCGGGCCCGGCTCGGTCGCCGACGAGCTGCGCCGCCGCTTCGTGCGCGAGTGCCGGGTCACCGCGCAGGTGGACCACCCGGGTCTGGTCACGGTCCACGACGCGGGCAGCGACGGCGACGAGCTGTTCCTCGTCATGGGGTACGTCGAGGGCGAGAACCTGGCCGACCACCTCGCCGCCCGTGACGGCTACCCCTGGCAGTGGGCCGTGGCGGTGGTCGCGCAGCTGTGCGGGGTGCTGTCCGCCGTGCACGCGGTGCCGATCGTGCACCGCGACCTCAAGCCGCGGAACGTGATGATCCGCCCCGACGGCACCGTCCTGGTCCTCGACCTCGGTGTCGCCTCGGTGATGGACACCGACACCACCCGCCTCACCAGCACCGGCACGCCGATCGGCAGCCCGGCGTACATGGCGCCCGAACAGGCGATGGGCGGCGCGGTCGGCCCGTACACCGACCTGTACGCCCTGGGCGTGCTGCTGTACGAACTCCTCAGCGGGAACGTCCCGTTCGCCGGGTCCACCGCGCTCGGCGTGCTGCACCGGCACCTGTACGAGCCGCCGGTCCCGGTGCGCCGTACCCGCCCGGAGATCCCGCACCAGCTGGAGGCGGTCCTGCTGCACCTGCTGGCCAAGGACCCGCAGGACCGGCCCGCGTCCGCGCAGCAGGTGTACGAGGCCCTCGCGCCGCTGCTGCCCAAGCAGGGCACCCCGGCCGCGACCCTCGACCCCACCCGTCCCTTCCTGCGCCCGCACGCGCCCTGGCCCGACCGGGCCGCGGCGATCCCGCCGCAGCCGACCGCGCCGCCGTCCCGGCCGGACATCCCGGCCGCCGTCGACGAGGCCCGCAGCCTCCTCGACCAGGGCCGGCTCACCCAGGCCGTGGACATCCTCGGCGGGATCCTGCCGGCGGCCGCCGCGGAGCACGGGGAGCACTCGCCCGTGGTCCGCAGCCTGCGCAAGCAGTACGCGGCCACGCTCATGGACGACGGCCAGTACCGCCGCGCCCTGCCCGAACTGCGCCGCCTGGCCGAGGAGTTCCCGGCCGGTGACGCGCAGGCGCTGCGGTTCCGCTACGACGCGGCCCAGTGCCTGGAACAGCTCGGCGAACCGGCCGCGGCGCTGGCGGAGTACCGCTCGCTGCTGCCGCTGTTCGAGAACCACTACGCGAACCCGGACCCGGGGCTGCCGCTGGAGGTCCGCCGCCGGATAGCGCACCTGCTGCTGTCGCTGGGCGACCGGGCGGCCGCCCACGACACCCTGGCCCGGCTGCTGTTCGACGCCGAGCGGGTGCACGGCCCCGGGCACCCGTTCTCCGCCGAGGTCCGCCGCACCCTTCAGTGGCTGGGCCGGGTCCGCTGACGCCACCGCCACACCGCCGGGCCGGCCACCACCAGCAGGGCGGCCGCGGCGGCCGCCGTACCCGGTAGCAGGCCCGGCGGCCGGAACGTGCACGCCACCTCGGTGGTGCCGGCGGCCACGGGCACGGCGACCAGGCCCAGGTGGGCCGCCGCCGGTCGGCCGTTGCAGGTCCAGCCGGCGATGGCGGGCGCGGCCAGCACCGCCGTGCCCTCGGACGCCGGGGGCAGGGTGGCGCGGACGCCCGCCGGGCCGATCCGCACCGACTCGGCGGCCCGTGCCCGCAGCCCGGCCACGGCCGTGTCCAGTCGCCCGCGGTCCAGGCACGACAGCGTCCAGCGGGTCGGCGCCGGGGCCTCGAAGACGAGCGCGGAGGATGCGCCGTGCGAGGGGCCGAGGGGCTGCAGGGCCGCCCGGTTGCGGGGCGCGCTGCCGTTCAGGCGGAAGGCGGGCCCGTCGGCGAGGCGGGCCTTCGCGTTGTACTCGGGGGCCCACAGGAAGGCCTCGGTGCCCGCGCGGCACACCCCGGGCCCGACCGGGTCCTCGTACACCCGGGCGCCCAGCAGGAGTTCCTGGTTGGCGAAGGGCGACTCCCCGTAGGCGGGGGCGGGGCCGGGCGGGCGGAGCGTGACCAGGGGGAGCGTGTCGGGGCGGGCGATCGTGCCGTCCGGCCGGAGCCGGGCGCCGACCCCGAAGAGGGCGTCGGTCACCGGGTTGTCGATGCTCTGCACGTTGCGTCCGCGCGAGGTCCAGCCGGCGCCGAGAGCGGCCATGGTGCGGGTGAACACGTCCGGGGTGTGGCTGCTGTAGTAGGCGCCGCCCTCCCCGCCCAGCAGCAGCGGGTCGTTGCCCGACAGCGCCGGGCGGCCGGGGTCGGTGCGGTACGCGGGCCAGCCGTCGGCCCCGGCCAGGGCGGCGGCCCGGGCGGTGTGGGCACGGCCCCAGGAGGGGTAGTCGTCCAGCCCGCCCAGCTTGCCCCGGTGGCCGAACGCGGTGGTGGCCGCGGCCTGTCCGGCCAGGACGGCGGCCAGGACGGCCACGGCCGGCGCCGTGAGCCGGCGCCGCGCGGGCGAGGGCGCCCGGCCGGGGGAGGAAGCCCGGCCGGGCGGTACGGGAGCGGCGGGCGCGGGCCGCAGCAGCCACCAGGCCGCCGCGGCCAGGGCGAGGCCGCCGCAGAACAGGGCGAGCCCCCAGCCCGTGGCCAGCGGGCTGCGGCTCGCCGCGAGGGCCGCCGCACCCAGCACCGCGGCCCCCGCCGTGAGCGCCCGCGGCCCCGGCGGCCCGCCGGCCAGCGCGGTCCAGGCCGCGATGACGGCGATCCCGGCGAGCACGAAGGTCTGCCGGTACGGGCTGCCGTTGGGGGTGGCGAACACGTGCCAGGCCAGGTGGGTCGGCGTCCACTGGAAGGAGACCAGCACCGCCGCGACCAGGCCCGTCCACCACAGCCGGGAGCGCAGCGGCACTCCGCGGTGGAAGGGGAGGGCGGTCACCAGCAGCAGCGTGCCCGTCCCGACGAAGACCGCCGGGGAGGAGAAGGAGTAGGTGCCGGGCAGCAGGCGGGCGAACACGTCCGCCCACGGCACCGGCCGGAACTCTCGGCTCCACCCGGGGTAGGCCTGCCGCGAGCTCAGGAACAGCGGCACCAGCACCGGGGCGGACACGGCGATGCCCAGCAGGATGGCGCCCGCCGCCCGCACCACCACCGACAGCCGCTCCCGCACCTCCGGACGCGTGAGCACCACCCGTACCAGGAGCACCAGCGCAGCGCCCAGGGTGGCCATGTAGGCGGTGTAGAAGTTCGCGGTCCAGCACACCGCGGCGACGAGCACGGCGGCCGTGAACCGGCGCCGGCGCAGCGCCCATTCGCCGGTCAGGCACAGCGTCGGGAAGGCGATCAGCCCGTCCAGCCACATCGGGTTGTACGCGGCCTCGATCACCGACCAGCCGCACAGCGCGTACGAGGCCCCCAGCAGCCCCGCCGCCCACCACGGGCCGCGGGCCTGCGTGCGCAGCAGCCAGGCCATGGCCGCCGCCGCGGCCGCCGCCTTCGAGACCGTGACGACGTACACCGCGAGGTCGATGTCCTGCCGCGGGAAGAGGGCGACGAGCGGGGCGAACGGGCTCGCCAGGTAGGTGCCGAAGTCCGGCAGGAAGCTCGTGCCGTAGCCGGACTGCCAGTTGAGCAGCAGCCCGCCGCGGGCCCGCCCGTGCAGCAGGTCCCACAGGTGGGCGTGGAAGGGGACGAACTGGTTGCCGAGGTCGTTGACGCTGCGGTGGCGGCGCCCGTAAGGGAAGACGCGGGCGGCCGCGTCCCCGGCGCAGACGGCCACCGTGGCGAGCAGGGCGGCGAGCGCCGAGCCCGCCAGGCTGGGGCGGCGCGGGGAGCGGCGCGCGGATTCCGGCCGGGACCGGACCGGCGGCCGGAGCGGCGGGCGGTGCGGCGAGCGGAGCGGTGTCGACATGGTGGGCCGACCCTGCCACCCGCGGGGGACCCGGGGGTGGCCGCAGGGTGGCCCGGACACCAACCCTGGACGCCGACACGCGCGCCGGACGCCGCCGCGGGCGTACCGCGACACCCCGGGAATCGTTGGTCGAACCGGTGGCTCGGACCACCCGGACTGCATACCATCGATCACCGCACGGCCTTTGTGCACCGACGCACAATCTCCCGGCCCTGGAGGCTCCTTTGCACCGTCGCACTGCGCTCTCCGTCTCCGCCGCCCTGCTCGCGGCGGCCCCCCTGCTCTCGGCCTGCTCGGGCGGGGCGCACCCCGGCACCGCGGCCGTCGTCGGCGGCGAACGGATCACCACCTCCGCGCTCCAGGCCCAGGTGAACGACGTCCGCGCCGCACAGAACCGGACCGGCGGGGCCGCGGCCCAGCTGATCCAGTCCTCGCCGGGCCTGGAGCGGGTCAAGCTCAACAAGATGCTGCAGACGGCCGTCCTGGAGCGGGCCGCGAAGGACGCGGGCATCACCGTCAGCCGGCGCGAGCTCGAGGAGTTCCGCGACGAGCAGCTGCAGAGGGCGGGCGGCGCCGAGCGGCTGGAGGCCTCCGCCCTCGAACAGGCCTACCTGGCCCCCGGCCAGATGGAGGCGGACCTCCGCTTCAAGCTGCTGCGCGACAGGCTCTTCGCCCACTACGGCAGCGAGACGAAGGCCGTGGAGCAGCTCGCCACGGCCGCGAAGGACCTGCACATCGAGGTGAACCCGCGCTACGGGGTGTGGGACGCGCAGCAGATCATCCTCGGCGACCAGGTCACCCCCTGGGTCACCCAGCGGACCCGGCCCGGGCCGGCCCCCGCCGGGGCCTGAGCGCCCGGGGCCCGGCCGCGGGCGGCGGGGAGGGAGGTAGGTTCGGAGGGTGAACTCCCACGCCGCCGCCCCCGCCCCCGCCCCCGAGCCGGCCGACGAGACCGCCGCCGGCCGGATCGTCCTGCTCACCGCCAGCCACCGGGTCGCCCCCGGCCTGCTGTCCTGGCCGGCCTGGCAGACCCTGCACGCCGCGGACCGGGTGCTGTGCACCGATCCGGACCACCCGCAGCTGCCGTACCTGCGCGAGGCGGGAGTCGAGGTCGCCATCGACAGCCCCGACGCGCAGGGCCTGGTCGAGGCCTGCGCCGGCGGGCGCACCGTCGTGCTGATACCGGCCGGCGAGGGCGAGAAGCGGCTCACCGACGGCCTGGCCCGGATGGCCGGCTCCGGCCGGGTCGCGATGCCCGACCTGGAACTGCTGCCCGGCTCGTACGACCTGCCCGGCGCGCGGCTGCTCGACCTGGTCCAGGTGATGGACCGGGTGCGCCGCGAATGCCCGTGGACCTCGCGCCAGACGCACGAGGGGCTGGTGAAGTACGCGATGGAGGAGGCGTACGAGCTGGTCGAGGCCATCGAGGACGGGGACCGGGAGGAGCTGCGCGAGGAGCTCGGCGACGTCCTGCTCCAGGTGGTCTTCCACGCGCGGATCGCCGAGGAGCACCCGGACGAGCCGTTCTCCGTGGACGACGTGGCCGGCAGCCTCGTCGAGAAGCTGATCCACCGCCACCCGCACGTCTTCGGGGACGCCGAGGCGCGGACCGCGCAGGACGTGGCCGAGCACTGGCAGCGCACCAAGGCGGTGGAGAAGCAGCGGGAGTCGGTCACCGACGGGGTCCCGCTGGGCCAGCCGGGCCTGGCCCTCGCGGCCAAGCTGGCCGGGCGGGTCCGGGCGGGCGGCGTGGCCGTGGAACTGCCCGACGGCGAGGGCATCGGGTACGAGCTGCTGCGGATGGCGGCCCGCGCCGAGGCGGCGGGCGTCGACCCCGAGACGGCGCTGCGCGCCGCGGCCCGCGCCTACCGGGACGCGATCCGCGCGGCGGAGGGCGTCGACGCGTAGCGCCCGGGAGGGGGCGGGGTCCGGAACGGGCGGCGGGCCCGGCGGCTGCGCGGGAGCGGCGGCGGCGAGGGACCGGCCGTGGCGGGAGCGGCCGCGGTGCGGGCTCAGCCGTGGCGCGGGGCGCGCCGTGACGGGTTCAGCCAGTGAGGGTCGGGGCGGTGCAGGAACCACTCGCCGAAGCCCAACGGCCGCCCCTGCGGCCCGCGGCCGGTGCCGGCGGCGGGCAGGGTGTCGTGGAAGATCCGGCCGGGCCGGGCGCCGAGCTCCTGCAGCAGGTGCACGGTCTCGTCGACGAACACGGGCGGGCCGCTGAGGTAGACGTCCTGGTCGGGCCAGCGCCCGCGGTTGCCGAGCGCGGTCGCCAGCCGGGCGGTGGCCTCGTCGCGGTGTCGCCCGGGGGCGGGCGTGATGTAGGTGACGCCGAGCCAGCGGAAGGCGGCGGCGTACGCGTCGATCAGCGGGCGGTCGTAGAGGTGCGCGGCGTCCCGGGCCACGACGAAGAGCCGTACGGCCCGGTCGGGGGGATGGCCGGTGAGCTCCTCCAGGAGGGCCCGGACGGGGGCCCAGCCGGTTCCGGCGGCGATCAGGCTGACGGGCCGGTCGCCGCGCCGGAGGGTCAGCGACCCGCCGGCCGCGCCGAGCCGGAGCAGCTCGCCGGGACGGGCCTCGCGGACCAGGGCGGTGCTGAGCCGGCCCTGCTCGATGCGGCTGACGTGCAGGTCGAGGGTGCCGTCGGGGCGCGGGGCGTTGCCGATGGAGTACGTGCGCCAGGTCCGCGGGACGCGCGCGCTGCTCACGCTCGTGTACTGGCCGGGCCGGTAGGGGAAGGGGGCCGCGGGGCGCAGGGTCAGGACGCCGATGTCCTCGCCGTAGGTGAGGTGGCGCACGATCTCCGCGTCCCACCAGGGCGGGTCCTCGCCGGCGGCGGCGCCCGCGGTCATCGCGTCGGCGATCACCTGGTAGGCCTCGGACCAGGCCTTCTCCACGTCCGGGGTCCAGGCCGCGCCGGAGGTCTCGGCGAGCGCGGCGAGCAGGCTGGCGCCGACGGCCGCGTAGTGCTCGGGGCGGGCGAGGTACTTGCGGTGGTCGCGGCCGAGGTCGTTGAGGTAGGGGAGCAGGCTCTCGTGTTCCAGGTGGGCGATGACATGGGTGAGGGCGGCGAAGAGCCGGTCGCGCTGGCGCTGCATGTCGTGGGCGGAGGACGGGAACAGCGCGCGGAGGGCGGGGTTGTGCCAGAAGAGGTGGGAGTAGAAGTACTTGACGGCGTGCTCGGCCCGCCTCTCCACCACCGCGAAGCTGCTTTTCAAGATCCTCACATCCACGGAGGGAAGTAGGAACGGCGGACGGGGCGGCGTCAAGCGTCGGCAGATCTGCGGACAGCCGCGACGAACAACCCATATGGGACGGCGTCCGGCGGTCGGGATACCGTCGACGGGTGCACGAGCCGACCCCCGCAGCCCCCGAAGACCCCGCTCCCTCCCAGGGCCCGACCCTGTTCGACTGGGAGTTCGCGACCGACCCCTACCCCGCGTACGCCTGGCTGCGCGAGCACTCCCCGGTGCACCGCACGAAACTGCCCAGCGGGGTCGAGGCCTGGCTGGTCACCCGGTACGCCGACGCCCGCCAGGCCCTCGCCGACCAGCGGCTCAGCAAGAACCCGGCGCACCACGCGGAGCCGGCGCACGCCAAGGGCAAGACCGGGATCCCGGGGGAGCGCAAGGCGGAGCTGATGACGCACCTGCTGAACATCGACCCGCCGGACCACACCCGGCTGCGGCGGCTGGTGTCGAAGGCGTTCACCCCGCGCAGGGTGGCGGAGTTCACACCGCGGGTGCAGGAGCTGACGGACCAGCTGATCGACGCGTTCGCCGGGCGGGGTGAGGCGGATCTCATCCACGAGTTCGCCTTCCCGCTGCCCATCTACGCCATCTGCGAGATGCTCGGCGTACCGCGCGAGGACCAGGACGACTTCCGCGACTGGGCCGGGATGATGATCCGGCACGGCGGCGGCCCGCGGGGCGGGGTGGCCCGTTCGGTGAAGCAGATGCGGACCTATCTCGGGGAACTCATCCACCGCAAGCGGGACGATCTGGGCGATGACCTCATCTCCGACCTGATCCGGGCGAGCGACCACGGGGACCACCTGACGGAGGCGGAGGCCACCGCCATGGCCTTCATCCTGCTGTTCGCCGGCTTCGAGACCACCGTGAACCTCATCGGCAACGGCGTCCACTCCCTCTTCATGAACCCCGGCCAGCGCTCCCGCCTGCAGGAATCCCTCGCCGCCGGGGAGCACGGCCTGCTGCAGACCGGGGTCGAGGAGCTGCTGCGCTACGACGGCCCCGTGGAGCTGGCCACCTGGCGGTTCGCCACCCGACCGCTGACCCTCGGCGGTCAGGACATCGCCGTCGGCGACCCGGTCCTCGTGGTGCTCGCCGCCGCCGACCGGGACCCGGAGCGGTTCGCGGACCCGGACACCCTGGACCTCTCCCGCGCCGACAACCAGCACCTGGGGTACGGGCACGGGATCCACTACTGCCTGGGCGCTCCGCTCGCCCGACTCGAAGGACAGACGGCACTTGCGACTTTGCTGACGCGTCTGCCCGATCTGGAACTTGCGGTTCCGTCAACTGACCTTCGATGGCGCGGTGGTCTGATCATGCGTGGCCTACGCACGCTTCCCGTCCGATTCACACCCCGAAACATCTGAACACTTCCTGAAGGAAAGTCAGGTTCTTGCTCAACTTGTGACAATCGTTCGAAGGCCGCTAGGTTCTGCCGTTACCCAGCCGTTATGCGAAAGGTGCTGCACATGCGTTCCGGGAACGGCCGCCACAGACGCCCCCGCCAGGTACCCGCGATTGTCGTCACCGCCGGAGTCACGGGCTCCGCACTGGCCATGCCACTGCTGGCCGCCACCGGTGCGAGCGCAGCGGAAGCCGCCACCTGGGACAAGGTCGCCGAGTGCGAGAGCGGGGGCACCTGGAGCGCGAACACCGGGAGCGGCGCCTACGGCGGGCTCCAGTTCACCCAGGAGGAGTGGAAGAACGCGGGCGGCGAGGAGTTCGCCGAGCGCGCCGACCTCGCGAGCCGGTCCCAGCAGATAGCCGTCGCCGAGCGGGTGCTCGGCGGCCAGGGCCCCGAGGCCTGGCAGAACTGCGCCGCCCAGGCCGGGCTGTCCAAGGAGGCCCCCGCCGCGGACGTGGACCCCGGCGCCAAGGGCCAGTACCGGGCCGTCGGCCAGTCCCAGAGCCGCCCGGACTCCGAGGTGCCCAAGAGCGGCTCCGGCAACCGGGCCACGGACTACGGCGCCCCGACCCCGGCGCCGGACTACACGCTCCCGCCCGCACCCGCGGGTCCGTCCACCGGGCTGCCCGTCATGCCCGACCCGGACGGGACCACCACGGCCCCGACGGTCCCGCCGGTCTTCCCCGGCGACCCGAGCGCCAACCCGGTCACGCCCACCCCGACCGCGCCGGGCACCCCCGGCACCCCGGACGCCTCCGCGCCCGGTACCCCGGGGTCCCCGAACCCGGGCGGCAACCCGGGCGGCAACCCGGCCGATCCGGCGAACCCCTCCGCCCCGTCGGCACCCGGCACGCCGGGCGCACCGGGCGCCTCGACCGACCCGGGAGCCGTCCCGAGCACCCTCGGCACCGGCAAGCACCGTGGTGCGGCGGCCGTCGAGGCCTCGCCGGCCTCGTACACGGTCAAGGAGGGCGACAGCCTGGCGACCATCGCGAACACCAAGGGCGTGAAGGGCGGCTGGGGGGCGCTGTACAAGGCCAACGAGCAGGTCATCGGTGGTGACGCCAACCTGATCAAGCCGGGGCAGAATCTGGATCTAAACGAGCAATAGGGGCAGTTGGGACACCCGGAAAGCGTTGAATGTCCGGTTCGTTCAAATGAGACATGCATCTCTTCCGGTCAACTGGCGTGTCCCACCTGAAGGCTTGGGCGAACCCCGCCCCCACCTGCGCAAACACCCCGAAAAGCAGCGCAAGTAGGGGCCTTCTCTCCCCGATGTTCCTCGTTGAACATCGGGGAGAGTCATGTCTACGGTCTGAACCGCTCGCCACCGCGGGCCCCTTCGACCGCATCGCCGAATCCTGCCGGCGGGCGGAGGGAACACACGTCGCGTCAAGCGCCGAAGGCAGGAGCGGGGGAACCAACGTAGGTGCCGGGAAGGGCCGTTGAAAGACGGCGCGGACCGGCTTGGGGTGAAGCAGCGCGTCACAGCGCGGCCGGGCACTCATCCGCCCGAACCCGACAGCTCACCTCGCAGGCGTCGGTGAGGAGAACTCCATGCTGCTTTCGGGCAAGGGCAAGCACCGTCGCGCCACCGCCATCGAGCGGACCACCCGCATCGTGACCCTCGCCGGCGTCGCGGGTGTCGCCGTCGCCGCGCCCCTCATGGCCGCGGGCACCGCCTCCGCCGCCACGTCCTCGGAGTGGGACCGCGTCGCGCAGTGCGAGTCCGGCGGCAACTGGTCCATCAACACCGGTAACGGCTACTACGGCGGCCTGCAGTTCTCGGCCTCCACCTGGGCCGGCTACGGCGGCAAGTCGTACGCCCCGCAGGCCAACCAGGCCTCCAAGGCGCAGCAGATAGCCGTCGCGGAGAAGGTCCTCAAGGGCCAGGGCAAGGGTGCCTGGCCGGTCTGCGGCAAGGGCCTGTCCAACTCGGCCTACTCCGGCGGCGGTTCGACCACCACCAACAGCACCACCACCAAGTCGACTCCGAAGACCGAGACGACCAAGAAGACCCAGCCGAAGAAGACCGAGACCAAGAAGGAGACCTCCCGCACCGAGGTCCCCACGACCCGGTCCGAGCGCTCCGAGGCCCCCGCCCCGAAGACCGGCAACGGCTCCTACGAGGTCAAGGCCGGCGACACCCTCGGCACCATCGCCGAGGCCCACAACGTCAAGGGCGGCTGGGAGAAGCTCTTCGAGCTCAACAAGGACATCGTCTCCGACGCCGACCTGATCTTCCCGGGCCAGAAGCTGAAGCTCGGCTGAACATCCCGCGAAGCCCCGCGTGCGTGACCCGCGCGGACTTCCGCGGACGGTCACCGCACGTGTGAAGCACACCGCCCGGCGCGTATCCCCCCACGCGCCGGGCGGTGGTGCGTGTGCCCCCGACAGCGGTCGGAGGCGGCCCGAATGAGGGTCCGTATGTCCCGGAAGCGGGGTATTCGGGCCCTTTTTCGTCCCAGGGTCCGGGCGGTCGGCCAGCCGACGGCCCGGAGCCGGTTAGGCTCTAGGCGGCAAGGCCGGCCACGGCCTGACCCGCCACCGCACACCCAGCGTCACATCCCAGAAGGAGATGCTCGTGCCGTCCATCGACGTCGTCGTAGCCCGGGAAATCCTGGACTCCCGAGGCAACCCCACGGTCGAGGTCGAGGTGGGCCTCGACGACGGCAGCACCGGCCGTGCTGCCGTTCCGTCCGGCGCCTCCACCGGTGCCTTCGAGGCCATTGAGCTCCGCGACGGCGACCCGAACCGCTACATGGGCAAGGGCGTGGAGAAGGCCGTCCTCGCGGTCATCGAGCAGATCGGCCCGGAGCTCGTCGGCTACGACGCCACCGAGCAGCGCCTGATCGACCAGGCCATGTTCGACCTGGACGCCACCGACAACAAGGGCTCGCTCGGCGCCAACGCCATCCTGGGCGTCTCCCTCGCCGTCGCGCACGCCGCGTCCGAGGCCTCCGACCTCCCGCTCTTCCGCTACCTCGGCGGCCCGAACGCGCACCTGCTGCCCGTTCCGATGATGAACATCCTGAACGGCGGCTCGCACGCCGACTCCAACGTGGACATCCAGGAGTTCATGATCGCGCCGATCGGCGCCGAGTCCTTCTCCGAGGCCCTGCGCTGGGGCGCCGAGGTCTACCACACCCTCAAGAAGGTCCTGCACACCAAGGGCCTGTCCACCGGCCTGGGCGACGAGGGCGGCTTCGCCCCGAACCTGGAGTCCAACCGCGCCGCGCTCGACCTCATCGTCGAGGCCATCAAGCAGGCCGGTTACACCCCGGGCAAGGACATCGCGCTCGCGCTCGACGTCGCCGCGTCCGAGTTCTACAAGGACGGCAAGTACGAGTTCGAGGGCCAGTCCCGCTCGGCCGCCGAGATGACCGAGTACTACGCGGAGCTCGTCGAGGCGTACCCGCTGGTCTCCATCGAGGACCCGCTGTTCGAGGACGACTGGGCCGGCTGGAAGACCATCACCGACAAGCTGGGCGCCAAGGTCCAGATCGTCGGCGACGACCTCTTCGTCACCAACCCCGAGCGTCTGGCCCGCGGTATCGAGGAGGGCTCCGCGAACGCCCTGCTCGTCAAGGTGAACCAGATCGGTTCGCTGACCGAGACCCTCGACGCCGTCGAGATGGCCCAGCGCAACGGCTTCAAGTGCATGATGTCGCACCGCTCCGGCGAGACCGAGGACGTCACCATCGCCGACCTCGCCGTCGCCGTGAACTGCGGCCAGATCAAGACCGGCGCCCCGGCCCGCTCGGACCGCGTCGCCAAGTACAACCAGCTGCTGCGCATCGAGGAGATCCTCGACGACGCCGCGGTGTACGCCGGCCGCAGCGCGTTCCCCCGCTTCAAGGGCTGACGGCCCCCGAGCGCTTCGAGGGCCGACGGCCCCTGAGCCTCCGTACGTCCCCGCACCCGGTCCCGTACCGTGTGCGGGGACGTAGTGCGTAGTGCGTAGGAGTACGAGGGTGCGCGTCGGCGCGCGGACACCAGGGGAGGCGGACCAATGGCCGGGAACCGGGATCGGTTCTCCACCTTCTCCACCGCGACCAGGCTCAAGCAGCTCGGCGAGCGGACCGCGGCCCACGTCTACCGCTCGCAGAGCCGCCGCCAGGTCCGCCGCAGCCGACTGACCGGGCGGGCGGCCCTGCTCGCGCTGGTCCTCTGTACGCTGGTCGTCGCCCTGGCGTACCCGATGCGCCAGTACGTCTCCCAGCGCTCGGAGATCGCCGAGCAGCAGCGGGCGGCCGAGGCGGCCGGCAAACGCCTCGAACGGCTGCGCGACGAGAAGGCCCGCTGGCAGGACGACGCGTACGCGGAGCAGCAGGCCCGCAAACACCTGCACTTCGTGCGCCCGGGCGAGATCAGCTACATCATGAACGACCCCGGGGCCGAGGCGGCGGAGCAGCGGCGCACCGGACATGCCGGGGCCGACCGCCCCTGGTACTCGAACGTCTGGGACGGCGTCGACAAGGCCGACCGCCCCGGCGACTGACGGCACCGCCGGCCGGCAGCAGCACCAGAGCACCACCCCACCCGAACGACGAGAACGAAGAGACTTCCTCCAGGCATGCAGACGCCCCCGCCCCAGACCGACCGGACCGAGCCGACCGACGCGGACATCGAGGCGTTCGAGCAGCAGCTCGGACGCCCGCCGCGCGGGCTGCGGGCCATCGCCCACCGCTGCCCCTGCGGCCAGCCCGACGTGGTGGAGACCGCCCCCCGGCTGCCCGACGGGACGCCCTTCCCCACGCTGTACTACCTCACCTGCCCGCGCGCGGCCTCCGCGATCGGCACGCTGGAGGCCAACGGCGTGATGAAGGAGATGCAGGCCCGCCTCGCCGAGGACCCCGAACTCGCCGCCGCCTACCGGGCCGCGCACGAGGACTACATCCGGCGCCGCGACGCCATCGATGTGCTCCAGGGCTTCCCGAGCGCCGGCGGCATGCCGGACCGGGTGAAGTGCCTGCACGTGCTCGTCGGCCACTCGCTGGCCGCCGGCCCCGGCGTCAACCCGTTCGGCGACGAGGCCCTCGCCATGCTGCCGGAGTGGTGGGCGAAGGGCGCCTGCGTCACCCCGTGCGGCGGCGGTGACGCGGCCGGCACCGGCACCGGCACCGGGACCGGGACCGCGGACGCGGACGCGGAGCAGAAGGAGCCGGAGGCGTGACCCGGGTCGCCGGCATCGACTGCGGTACGAACTCCATCCGCCTGCTGGTGGCGGACTGCGACCCGGCCACCGGCGAGCTGGTGGAGCTGGACCGGCGGATGACGATCGTCCGGCTCGGCCAGGGCGTGGACAGGACCGGCCGGCTGGCCCCGGAGGCCCTGGAGCGCACCTTCGCGGCCTGCCGCGAGTACGCCCAGGTGATCAAGGAACTCGGGGCCGAGCGGCTGCGCTTCGTGGCGACCTCGGCCTCCCGCGACGCCGAGAACCGCGAGGACTTCGTCCGCGGGGTCGTGGAGATCCTGGGCGTCGAGCCCGAGGTGATCTCCGGTGACGAGGAGGCGGAGTTCTCCTTCATCGGTGCCACCAAGGAGCTGGCGGGCACGGACCACATGGACAAGCCGTTCCTGGTCGTGGACATCGGCGGCGGCTCGACCGAGTTCGTCGTCGGCGAGGAGCACGTCCGGGCGGCCCGCTCCGTCGACGTGGGCTGCGTACGGATGACCGAGCGCCACCTGGTCGTCGACGGCGAGGTCACCGACCCGCCGACCGCGGAGCAGATCGCCGCCGTACGGGCCGACATCGAGGCGGCCCTGGACCTGGCCGAGCAGACGGTCCCGCTGCGCGAGGCCCGCACCCTGGTCGGCCTGGCGGGCTCGGTGACCACGGTCGCCGGGATCGCCCTCGGCCTGCCGGAGTACATCTCCTCGGAGATCCACCACGCCCGCGTCCCGTACGCCACCGTCCGGGAGATCACCGAGCGGATGCTGACCACCACCCACGCCGAGCGGGCCGCCATCCCGGTCCTGCACCCGGGCCGGGTCGACGTGATCGGCGCAGGCGCCCTGGTCCTCCTGGCGATCATGGAACGCATCGGTGCCGAGGAGGTCGTCGTCTCGGAACACGACATCCTGGACGGCATCGCCTGGTCCGTCGCCTGACCCGCAGGAGCGCCCCCACCGGGGGCGCTCTTCCGCTTCCGCGGTGTTCCAGCCGGAGCGGCGGAGATCATCCCGCCCGCCGAACAGTCGGCGAGCAACTCGGCGAGCAACTCGGCGCCGCGGCTTCGAGCGCGTCGGAGTCCGCGATGGAGGCGAGGGTGGCCACCGGTGCGCCGCGGAGGGCGGCGGGGCGGGGCAGAGGAATGTAAGGGGCTCAAGGGGCTTGAGGGGCCTTTACGGAGGTCTTAGGTCCCTCTCCCCGAAGAAACTTCGTGAAGTTCTTCACA
The DNA here is from genome assembly GCF_055564695.1 of Streptomyces sp. NPDC029014. NCBI lineage: Bacteria > Bacillati > Actinomycetota > Actinomycetes > Kitasatosporales > Streptomycetaceae > Streptomyces > Streptomyces sp. NPDC029014. The sequence continues at coordinate 21,729 of NZ_JBVHVT010000085.1, read as the reverse complement.
AGGAAAATGGCCCGGCCGGGTCAAGTGGAGGGCCGTTCGGGGGGTTTGCGGGGGCCGCGGGTCCCTTTTGTGCGCGCGTTCGTGCGAACCGGCGAACGCGCCACGCATGGCCGGTATGGAGCCACGAACCCGGTGGTCTACTCCGCCGAAGGCCCTGGAGGCCAGTTCAGGGCGGGTGAACAACGAATCCCGTTACACCCTGGTTCCCGTTTCGCACCATGACCTGGGTCACGTGGGTGGCGCAGTGTAGCAGAGGCCCTGTCGGTTCTTGTGAAGGGGCTCACGAGCATCACCCCTTGGGGTGCTGGATACTCGTTCCATGAGCACCACGGAGCGTCCCAGGATCCTCGTTGTAGGAGGTGGGTACGTAGGCCTGTACGCGGCCAAGCGCATCATGAAGAAGATGCGCTACGGCGAGGCGACCGTCACGGTCGTCGACCCCCGGTCCTACATGACCTACCAGCCCTTCCTCCCCGAAGTGGCCGCAGGCAGCATCTCGCCTCGGCACGTCGTCGTCCCGCTGCGACGCGTGCTGCCCAAGGCTGAGGTTCTCACCGGCCGGGTCACCACCATCGACCAGGACCGCAAGGTCGCCGTCGTCACGCCGCTGGTCGGCGAGGCGTACGAGCTGCCCTTCGACTACCTGGTGATCGCGCTCGGCGCCATCTCCCGCACCTTCCCGATCCCCGGCCTCGCCGAGCAGGGCATCGGCATGAAGGGCGTCGAGGAGGGCATCGGCCTGCGCAACCACGTCCTCGAGCAGCTCGACAAGGCCGAGTCCACGACGGACGAGAACGTCCGCCGCAAGGCCCTCACCTTCGTCTTCATCGGCGGCGGCTTCGCCGGCGCCGAGACGATCGGCGAGGTCGAGGACATGGCCCGCGACGCCGCCAAGTACTACTCCACGATCAAGCGCGAGGACATGCGCTTCGTCCTGGTGGACGCGGCCGACAAGATCCTCCCCGAGGTCGGGCCCAAGCTCGGCACCTGGGGCAAGGAGCACCTCGAGTCCCGCGGCATCGAGATCTACCTCGGCACCTCGATGGACTCCTGCGTCGACGGCCACGTCGTGCTGAAGAACGGCCTCGAGGTCGACTCCAACACGATCGTGTGGACCGCGGGCGTCAAGCCCAACCCGGCGCTGGCCCGCTTCGGCCTGCCGCTCGGCCCGCGCGGCCACGTCGACACCGCCCCGACCCTCCAGGTCCAGGGCACCGACTACATCTGGGCCGCGGGCGACAACGCCCAGGTCCCGGACGTCGCCGCCCGCAAGGCCGGCGTCGAGAACGCCTGGTGCCCGCCGAACGCCCAGCACGCGCTGCGCCAGGCGAAGGTCCTCGGCGACAACGTGGTGGCCGGCATGCGGGGCTTCCCGCAGAAGGAGTACTCGCACTCCAACAAGGGTGCGGTGGCCGGTCTCGGCGTCCACAAGGGCGTTGCGATGATCGTCATGGGCGGGATGAAGATCAAGCTCAAGGGCCGTCTCGCCTGGTACATGCACCGTGGCTACCACGGCATGGCCATGCCGACCTGGAACCGCAAGATCCGCGTCTTCGCGGACTGGACCCTCGGCATGTTCCTCAAGCGCGAGGTCGTCTCCCTCGGTGCTCTGGAGACCCCGCGCGAGGAGTTCTACGAGGCCGCCAAGCCCGCGCCGGCCCCGGCCGCCGCGGCTGCCGCGCCGGCCGAGAAGGCCAAGGCCTCCTGACCCGGTCCTGACCGACCGGCCGTACGTCCCGTACGTGCAGCACGTCCCCGAAGGGGCCGCCCGCCATCCGTGGTGCGGGCGGCCCCTTCGGCGTACCCGGCGTCCGGTCCTCCGCGTCCCGGGCGCCGCCGGGTGGGCGTTTTGCGGTACCGGCGTTACGGCCTCCGGGGGGCCCTGGCGACCCGCCCCGCATGGCGCCGACGGAAATGGGTAGGCCGTTTCGTCGGATGGTTTGGAGGTGCCGCCGATGACCGACGCCGCGCCGCGGCTGGCCGTTGTGGCCGAGACCCTGCTGGGTGCCCCGCTGCCCGTCCGGATCCGGGCCTGGGACGGGAGCGAGGCCGGACCGCCGTCGGGGCCCGTCCTGGTCCTCGCCCGCCGTCGAGGACTGCGCCGGATCCTGTGGCGGCCCGGCGAACTGGGCCTGGCCCGCGCCTGGGTGGCCGGGGACCTCACCGTCGACGGGGACCTGTACGAGCTGCTGGACAAGGTGGCCGGCCTGCTCTGGGAGCGGGGACACGCCGCCCTCCCGGCCGCCCCCGTCGCCACCCCGGCCGCGGTGGTCCCGGTGGCCGGCGCGGTCAACGGGATGCGGCCGCCGGACCGCCGCTCCGGTCTGGCCAAGCTCACCGCCCTGCGCCCGAGCGCGCTGAAGCCGCACGCGAACGGCTTCGCCGACGGGCCGGCCGGCACCGCGTCGATGCTGCGCGACCCCGCCGCCAGGGCCGCCGTACGCGACCTGGTGGCCCTGGCCCGGCCCTGGCCGGCGCCCGCGCCGCCGCCCGAGGAGGCCGTCCGCCGCGGCGGGGTGCTGCACAGCAAGCACCGCGACCGACAGGCGGTCAGTCACCACTACGACGTGGGCAACGAGTTCTACGAGCGGGTCCTCGGCCCCTCCATGGTGTACTCCTGCGCCTACTGGAGCACCGGCTCCACCCTCGAGCAGGCCCAGCGGGACAAGTTGGACCTCGTCTGCCGCAAGCTGGGCCTGCGGCCCGGCGAACGGCTCCTCGACGTCGGCTGCGGCTGGGGCTCCATGGCGCTGCACGCGGCCCGCTCGTACGACGTCCGCGTCACCGGCATCACGCTCTCCCGCGAACAGGCCCTGTACGCCCGCAAGCGGGTCGCGGAGGAGGGGCTGGCGGACCGGGTCGAGATCCGGGTGCAGGACTACCGGGACGTCAAGGACGGCCCGTACGACGCGATTTCGTCCATCGGCATGGCCGAGCACGTGGGCGCCGACCGCTACCGCGAGTACGCCCTCACCCTGCACGCCCTGCTCGCCCCCGGCGGCCGGCTGCTGAACCACCAGATCGCGCGCCGGCCCGAGCCGGACGAGGCCGCCTACCGCGTCGACGAGTTCATCGACGCGTACGTCTTCCCCGACGGGGAACTCTCGCCGCTGGGCACGACCGTCGGCGAACTGGAGCGCGCCGGCTTCGAGGTCCGGGACGTGGAGGCCCTGCGCGAGCACTACGGGCTCACCCTGCGGGCCTGGGTGACCCGCCTGCAGGAGCACTGGGCGGATGCCGTCCGGCTGACCTCGCCCGGACGGGCCCGGGTGTGGCTGCTGTACATGGCGGCCTGCGCACTGGGCTTCGAGCGGGGCCGCCTCGGCGTCAACCAGGTGCTGGCCGTGCGCCCGGGGCGGGGAGGGGAGTCGGGACTCCCGCTGCGGCTGCGCACCTGGAGCGCGTGAGGCCCGTACGCCGTACGCGACCGTGGGGCCGCGTATCCGGGGCCGGGGGGAAGGCCCCGGCCCCGGATACGCGGACGGGCCCCGGGGCGGGGTGCCCCGGGGCCCGTGCGGGTCCCTCGTCGTTCCGGCGACGGCCGGGCGGCGGCTACTCGGTCTTGATCGCCGTCAGCATGTTCAGCTTCGCCGCGCTGCGCGCCGGCCACATGGCGGCCAGGATGCCGACCACGGCGGCCAGCAGCAGGAAGACGCCGATCCGGTCGAACGGGATCACCAGCTCGTAGTGCGGGATCGTGGACTTGAAGGTGCGGCCCAGCGCCCAGGCGAGGAAGGTGCCGAGGCCGATGCCGAGCACCGCGCCGAAGAGCGAGATGACCACGGCCTCCAGGCGGATCATGTTCTTGACCCGGCCCTGGTTGAGGCCCACCGCCCGCAGCATGCCGATCTCCTGGGTCCGCTCGAAGACCGACATCGCCAGGGTGTTGACGACGCCGAGGACCGAGATGACCAGGGCCATGCCCAGCAGGCCGTACATCAGGTTCAGCATCGTGTTGATGATGCCGCCCATCTCGTTGCGGATGTCCTGCATGTCCGCGATCTTGATGGCGGGGTTGTTGCCGAGTGCGTCGATGACCTTCTGCTCGTTGGCCTTGGACTCGCCGCCGGCCATCTTCACGAAGACCTGGCGGACCTGCGCCTTCTCGCCCTCCGGGACGGGCAGCAGCTTGGCGTCCAGGACGAACGGGGAGACGAGCTCGCTCTCCTCGAAGATCGCGGCGACCTTCAGGGTCTTCTTGGCCGTGGCGCCGTCGAAGACGGCCTCGACGGTGCTGCCGACCTTGAGCCCGGCCTTGTCGGCGGTCTTGTCGGCGACGGCGACCTGACCCTGGGCCAGACCGGCCACCGAGCCGTTGACCACCTTGAAGTTGACCAGCTTGTCGATGGCGGCCGGGTTGACGCCGGAGGCGGCGTGGAAGCGGCCGTCGGAGCCCTTGAAGAACCCGGCCTGCTGGCCGGAGACGGCCGTGACGCCCTGCGTCTTCTCCAGCGCGGTCAGGACGGAGGGGTCCAGGTCGCCGCCGCTGGCCATGGTGAGCATGTAGTCGGCGCGGATCTGGTCCGTGGTGGAGCGGTCGACGGCCTTGCCGACGGTCACGCCGAGCACGGTCAGGCCGGTGACCAGGGTCAGGCCGATGGTCAGCATGCCGGCGGTGACGCCGGTGCGGCGCGGGTTGCGGACCGCGTTGCGGGCGGCAAGGTTGCCGGCGACGCCGAAGACCCGGTTCAGCAGCGGGCGGACGACGGCGATCAGCGGCCGCGACAGCATCGGGATCAGCACCGCGACGCCCAGGAGGGTGAAGAACGCGCCGCCGCCGATGATCCAGCGGCCGGTCTCGCCGCCCTTCGAGGAGCCCCACAGGATCAGCGCGAAGCCGATGCCGGTCAGGACGCCGCCGATGCTGTTGAGGACCACCAGGCCCTTGGCGCTCTGCGGCAGGTGCGCGCTGCCCATGGCCGCGACCGGCGGGATCTTGGAGGTGCGGCGGGCGGGCAGCCAGGCGGCGAGCACGGTGACGACCACGCCGACGAGGACCGCGGTGATCACGGCGGTCGGGGAGACGACCAGCGGGCCGGCCGGGATCTTGGCGCCGAAGCTGCCCATGGCGCTGCGCAGGGCGACGGCCAGGCCCACGCCGAGGGCGAGGCCGAGGGCGGAGGCGACGACGCCGACCAGCAGGGACTCGCTCAGCACGGACCGGCGGACCTGGCCGCGGGTGGCGCCGACGGCGCGCAGCAGGGCCAGTTCCTTGGTGCGCTGGGCGACCAGCATGGTGAAGGTGTTGTAGATGAGGAAGATGCTGACGAAGAGGGCGATGAAGCCGAAGGCGAGCAGGCCCGTCTTCACGCCGCTCATGCCCTGCTCGATGTCCTTGGCGTTGCGCTCGGCCAGGGCGGCGCCGGTCTGGGCCTTGGCGTCCTTGCCGACGACCGGGGTGACCTCGGCGAGCAGCTTGCCGGCGTCGGCGCCGGGCTTGGCCGCGACGGCGAGCTCGGAGTAGTAGCCGGGGGCCAGGTAGAGCTCCTGGGCGACCTTGGCCTCGAAGAGCACCAGCGAGCCGCCGGCGTTGACCGCGCCGTCCTCGGTGGTGAAGACGCCGGCCAGGGTGTACTCCTTGACCGGGCCGTTGGTGGCCACGCGGACCTTGTCGCCGACGGAGTAGCGGCCGGCCTTCGCGGAGGCGCTGTCCAGGGCGACCTCGTCGGCCTTGGCCGGGCCGTGGCCGTCGGTGAAGGCGTAGCGGGGGTCCTTGCCGTCCTTGGCGGGGGCGAAGTTGGCGCCCTGGTTGGCCCAGCCCGTGCCGATCAGCTTGCCGCTCGGGTCGGCGACGCCGGCGAAGCCGGAGACCCGGCCGGAGACGGAGTCGACGCCGCCCAGCTTGGCGACCTTGTCGAGGGTCTGCTGGCTGATGCCGGGCTCGCCCTCCTCGCGGGTGCCGTCCTCGGCGCGGCCGGGGCCGTAGTGGGTGACGGAGACGGCGACCCCGTCGTAGCTCTTGCGGGACTGGTCGGACATCGCCTTGCTGACGGTGTCGGTGAACACGAACGTGCCGGAGACGAAGGCGGCGCCGAGCATGACGGCGAGCACCGTCATCAGCAGGCGGGCCTTGTGCGCGAGCACGTTGCGCAGGGCGGTACGGAACATGGGGAATCCAGAAGTCGAGGTGGTCCGCCGGGAGGGCGGGCAGGAGACGCGGCCGGGCGGCGCGGCGCGGCGCGGGGCGTGCGCGCGTGCGCGTGCGGGAGGCCGGGAGGGCCCGGAGGGCCGGGACGTCAGCTGGTGCGGCCCTTGGCGTCGAAGGCCTTCATGCGGTCGAGGACCCCGTCGGCGGTAGGGCTGATCATCTCGTCGACGATGGAGCCGTCGGCGAGGAAGATGACGCGGTCCGCGTAGGAGGCGGCGACGGGGTCGTGGGTGACCATGACGACGGTCTGGCCCAGCTCGCGCACGGAGTTGCGCAGGAATCCGAGGACCTCGGCGCCGGAGCGGGAGTCGAGGTTACCGGTGGGCTCGTCACCGAAGATGATCTCGGGACGGGAGGCCAGGGCACGGGCGACGGCGACGCGCTGCTGCTGGCCGCCGGAGAGCTGGGTGGGGCGGTGGCCGAGGCGGCCGGACAGGCCGACCATGTCGATGACGTTGTCGAGCCACTGCTGGTCGGGCTTGCGGCCGGCGATGTCCATCGGGAGGGTGATGTTCTCCAGCGCGGTCAGGGTCGGCAGCAGGTTGAAGGCCTGGAAGATGAAGCCGATCTTGTCCCGGCGCAGCTGCGTCAGCTGCTTGTCCTTGAGGCTGCCGAGCTCGGTGTCGCCGATGCGGACGGAGCCGGAGGAGAAGGTGTCGAGTCCGGCGACGCAGTGCATCAGGGTCGACTTGCCGGAGCCCGAGGGACCCATGATCGCGGTGAACTGGCCCTGGCCGAAGTCCACGGACACGTTGTTGAGGGCGACCACCTGGGTTTCTCCCTGGCCGTACACCTTGGAGAGGCCGGTGGCCCGGGCCGCCACGGCGAGGGCGGTGTGCGGGGCGGCGTAGTTCATGGCGGTCACGGCAAGAGACTCCTCGGGCGGCGGACCGGGCTGCGGTCCGCATGGGACGGCGGGACTCTTCCATCGTCACCGCGGGAACCTGTCGGGGGATCAGCCGAGGTGCCCGTTCGACGGTCCACTGGAGTCTGATCGCGGGGCGGCCCGCATCCTCCTCTGGTATGACGGCGACCCCGACGCGGGCCGGTGCACCCGACCGCGGGCAGGCCGCCCGCAGCGCCGCGGACCGCCCCGGACGGGGGCTTCGGGGGGTGGGGTGGCCCGGGGTGGCGCAGGGCCCGGACGGGCCATCGAAATCCCGTCATTCCCGTTTTGGAGGTGATCGCCCCCGGTAACCTGCCGACCGCGTCTTCTCGGTCCTGACGCACTATCAAGCGCCAATAAAATCAGACAACATCGGCTCAAGAGCCCGCTCCCGACCAGGGCGTTCCCGATAGGCTCGGTACAGCGTCCAGTTCTTCGCGCGGACCCGCAGCACCCTGCCCGGATGGTGGAATGCAGACACGGCGAGCTTAAACCTCGCTGGCCTTGAGGTCGTGCCGGTTCAAGTCCGGCTCCGGGCACCACGCATCACGGCCGATCTACCGGTGGACACCGGGAGTTCGGCCTTTTTCATGCCCGGCTCCGGGCTCCGGCGCCGTGCCCCGGTCCCGGCGGGCGCGCGCCCGCGCGGCCGCCGCGCACCCCGGCACCCCCGCCGGCTCGGCCCACGCCCCACCGCCCCGCTGCACGCCCCCCGCCCACCCCTGCCGAACGGCCCCGTCCGGCCGGCGGACGAGGAGCCGGCACGACGAGGAACCGACACGACGAGGAGCCGGCATCGACGAGCTGCCGATCACCCTCGGGCACTCCAGCGGTTCGTCCGCGCCGCCGGCGGGCGGGCCCGGCACCACCGGTGCGCCCCCGCAATTACCCCCTGCGGTTGTCCGCGCCTTCTCCTAAGATCCTCCTCCAGCAGTAGGGCCATTCTTTTGCTAACGCATTACTCTTGACGCAAGGCCGCGCACGGTGGCCATGGAGGAGTGAGATGAGGAGCAGTAACCCGGTCTTCTCGCGACGGGGGTTCAGCCGCGACAACGGTGCGCACGCCGGCTTTGAGGCGCAGTACCAGCAGGCCGGGACCAACCCGTACGCGACGAATCCTTACGCCACCGACCCGACCACCGGGATGCCCCCGGCCCCGGCGCGCGCCAACGCGATGACCATGGACGACGTCGTGAGCCGTACGGCCATGACGCTCGGCACGGTCGTCCTCACCGCGACCCTGGCCTGGCTCGCCCTGCCCGTCGACCCGATGAACCTCGGCAAGTCCTACGGCATCGCCGTCGGCGCCGCGCTCGTCGCGATGGTCCTGGCGCTCGTCCAGACCTTCAAGGCCAAGGCCTCCCCGGCGGTCATCATCGGCTACGCGGCCTTCGAGGGCGTCTTCCTCGGCGTCATCAGCGCGGCCACCAGCACCTACATCGGCGCCGGCGTGGTCATCCAGGCCGTGCTCGGCACGATGTGCGTCTTCGCCGCCGTGCTGTTCGCGTACAAGATGCGCTGGATCCGCGTCACCCGCCGCTTCTACGGCTTCGTGATGGCCGCCGCCATGGGCTTCATGCTGCTCATGGTCACCAACCTGCTGTTCTCGCTCTTCGCGGGCGGCGACGGCCTCGGCTTCCGCAGCGGCGGCCTCGGCATCGCCTTCGGTCTCCTCGGCGTCGTCCTCGGCGCCTGCTTCCTCGCCCTGGACTTCAAGCAGGTCGAGGACGGCGTGACCTACGGCGCCCCGCGCGAAGAGGCCTGGATGGCCGCCTTCGGCCTCACCATGACGCTGGTCTGGATCTACCTGGAGCTGCTGCGCCTGTTCCAGATCCTCTCCGGCGACGACTGACCGGACCGGGGCCCACGGGCCCGCACGGCACGGCGCGCACGCCGTGGCACGACGAGGGGAAGGCCCCGCGAGCACACCGCTCGCGGGGCCTTCCCGCGTCGTGGAGGGAGGGGGAGACGGCGGGGGTCGAAGACCCGACGGGGGATCAGGGGCCGGTAGCGGAACGGGGCTCAGCCGAACCTGCGGGCCGCCCTGCGCAGGTCGTACTCGTGGATGATCGCCTTCGCCTGGCCGTACGACAGGTCGTGCGCGCCGCGCAGCCAGCTGACCTTCTCCTCGAACCGGATGAGGGAGGGGCCGTCTTCGACGGTCCGCAGCCATGCGGCGAGGTCGCGGCCGGTGCTCCGGGGGATTCTGTCGATCATGTTGCGGTGGGTCTGCTCGGAGAACTCTACGGACATGGGCGCCTCCGGAAGGTGTGCCGTGCTGTTCTCTTCACGTCACCGTGCCGGAGAGTTCGCCCGTTGGCAATGGCGCCGGAGCGGCGCGTAAGGTCGGCCGGGTGCTCGATACCTCGCCCCTGACCGCCGCCGTGGAACGCTTCGCCGACCGGCTGCGCGCCATGCCCCAGAGCCGCCTCCAGCAAGGAGCCGCCGCCGAGGCCCTCCGACTGGCCCGGGAGCTCTCCGTACGGGCCCAACGGCTGGAGGAGCCCCACCGGGCGGCTGCGGCACGGGAGATCCCGGACGCGGGGGTCTTCGTCGTCGGGGACCAGGTCGCGGTCGCCGGACTCGACCTCGCGGAGGCACTGCGCGCCGCGGACGCCGCGGACGCCGCGGAGGGCGGGGAGACCGGTGTGGCCGGCGCGGCCGGCGCGGCCGGCGCGTCCGTGGAGGCGTGGGGAACGGCGACGGCCCCGTCCGAGATGCTGGACGAGGCCGTGCGGCTGGTGGAGCAGGCGGACGTCAGAGCGACGCGATGACGCGGTCCGCGAGGATGTAGACGTTGTTGTCCGGATCCTGCGCGTCACCGCCGCAGGAGAAGGTCAGCGCGTAGGCGCCCGAGATGCCCGAGCCGCCCAGCAGGACCGGCGCCGTGCCCGAGCGGAGCGCCTCGGCGAGGCGCTCCGCCGTCTCCCGGTGGCCCGGGGTCATGCACAGCGTGGTCCCGTCGGTGAACACGTACACGTCGAGCGTGCCCAGCGGGCCCGGACGGACGTCCGCGAGGGCCGTACGGGCCTCCGCGAGCTCCTCCAGGCGGCTCACCGTCCGCTCGTGGTCGACACCGGCGGCCGGCGGCTGGGCCGGGACGAAGTCCGGGTGCGAGGGGTGGCGCCGGCGGGCGGCGGCCAGCTCGGGGGAGTCCTCGGGGTACTCGTCCGCGACCTCCTCGCCGAGCACGGGCTCCAACCCCACCAGGTCCGCCTGGCGGGGCAGGAACACGGCCGGGGCGTCGTCCCCGAGCCCGGGCAGCCCGCCCAGCAGCGAGGGCGCGTCCGCGGCGTCACGGGCCTCCTGCGCGGCCCAGAAGGCCCGCGCCTCGGCGAGCTCGCGCTCACGCTCCTCGGCGAGCGCCTCGGCCACGGCGGCCCGTATCTCGGCGGCGGGGGACTGCACGGCGCTGCGGGCGTGCGGGACGCTCGCACCGCGCGACTGGGCCGGAACGGCCAGCTCCCCGCGCAGGGCCGTGACCTGCTTGCGCAGGCCGTGGACAGCGTGCAGCGCAGCAGCGCCCACGGCCGCAGCGACGGCCGTGGTCAGCAGCAGGGCAAGAGACATGGCGCTCACTGACTAACTCCTGATGTGACTCGATCCCCCGACTTCCTACATCAGAGTGTCCTGACATGGGAATGGCGTGCAGTGCATTACGTCACGAAATGGACAGGGCTTTCGTCACACCAGACGTAGATCCCCCTACCCTGACCTGGGGAAATGCCAAACCCCCAGGACGAAGGTCACATCCTGGGGGAATTTCGGTCACGGGTCGGCCGCGAGGGGATTAGAACCGGCGTCAGCAGGCCGCAAGCGATCAAGCGGATCCCTTGCGGCACTTGAGCTTCGCCTGCGCTGCGGGCAGGTGCCGCCCTCGTTCCTCGGGCGACCCCTACCCTCCGCTACGACTCAGCTCAGCCGCACGTTCTTTCGGTCGCGCTGAGCTTCGCCTGCGCTGCGGGCAGGTGCCGCCCTCGTTCCTCGGGCGACCCCTACCCTCCGCTACGACTCAGCTCAGCCGCTCGATGACCATGGCCATGCCCTGGCCGCCCCCCACGCACATCGTCTCGAGGCCGAACTGCTTGTCGTGGAACTGCAGGCTGTTGATCAGCGTGCCGGTGATGCGGGCACCGGTCATGCCGAAGGGGTGGCCGACGGCGATGGCGCCACCGTTCACGTTCAGCTTCTCCAGCGGGATCTCCAGGTCCCGGTACGACGGGATGACCTGGGCCGCGAAGGCCTCGTTGATCTCGAACAGGTCGATGTCGCCCACCGTCAGGCCGGCCCGCTTCAGGGCCTGCTTCGACGCCTCGACCGGACCCAGGCCCATGATCTCGGGGGAGAGCGCGGTCACACCGGTGGAGACGATCCGGGCCAGCGGGGTCAGGCCCAGCTCCCGCGCCTTGGTGTCGCTCATGATGACCAGCGCCGCCGCGCCGTCGTTCAGCGGGCAGCAGTTGCCGGCCGTCACCAGACCGTCCGGGCGGAAGACCGGCTTCAGGCCCTCCACGCCCTCCAGGGTGACCCCGGCGCGCGGGCCGTCGTCCTTGCTGACCACGGTGCCGTCCGGGGTGGTGATCGGGGTGATCTCCCGCTCCCAGAAGCCGTTCTTGATCGCTTCCTCGGCCAGGTTCTGCGAACGCACGCCGAACTCGTCCATGTCCCGGCGGGTCACGCCCTTGAGGCGGGCCAGGTTCTCCGCGGTCTGACCCATCGCGATGTACGCGTCCGGGACCAGGCCGTCCTCGCGCGGGTCGTGCCAGGCGGAGCCCTCGGACTGGGCGACCTCGGCCGTGCGGGCCTCCGCGTCGGCGAACAGCGGGTTGTGCGTCTCGGGCAGGCCGTCCGACGTGCCCTTGACCGAGCGGGAGACCGTCTCCACACCCGCGGAGATGAACACGTCGCCCTCGCCCGCCTTGATGGCGTGCAGGGCCATGCGGGAGGTCTGCAGCGAGGAGGAGCAGTAGCGGGTGATGGTCGTGCCCGGCAGGTAGTCCATGCCCATCTGCACGGCCACGATGCGGGCCAGGTTGTGGCCCTGCTCGCCGCCGGGGAGGCCGCAGCCGAGCATCAGGTCGTCGATCTCCCGCGGGTCCAGCGCGGGGATCTTGGCGAGGGCGGCCTGGATGACGGTCGCGGTCAGGTCGTCCGGGCGGACGTCCTTGAGGGACCCCTTGAAGGCGCGCCCGATCGGGGACCGGGTGGCGGAAACGATGACTGCTTCGGGCATCGGGGCTCCAAGGGTGAGTTGCGGCTCATTGCGGACCGGATGCGAAGTTACCGGCCCGTACGGTCGAGGTCATCGGGTGGCAGGTGTGATGCCGGTCGCTCCGCGGGTGGGGCGGGGGCCGGGGGCCCGGGGCGGGGGCCCCGCCCCCAGGATGCCCCTGCCCGGCGCGCAGGCGCCCCACTCCCTGACCGGCAACGGCCGCCCGCGCGCCCCCGGGAACCCCGGGCGGGCCGTCCGCGCAGTTCCCCGCGCCCCTGGTGGCCCCGTCCACGTGCGGGCCGTGGGTGGTTGCTCGCGCAGTTCCCCGCGCCCCTGGCGGAGGCCGAGGCGCTCCTCACGCGCGGGTCGTGGGTGGTTGCTCGCGCAGTTCCCCGCGCCCCTGAGGGCTGGCGTGGGCCCCCATGTGCGGGCCGTGGGTGCTTCTCGCGCAGTTCCCCGCGCCCCTGTCGGGGGGCTGGGGTGTGCTGCTCGCGTGCTGGCGGGTGGTTGCTCGCGCGGTTCCCCCCCCTGGACGGTGACTGTGCGGCAGGGGCGCGAGGAGCTGCGCGAGCAGCGGTTCACGGCCCGCACCGTGGTGTGGCGTCCCTGGAGTGGGTTGTGCTTGCGCAGGCGGCCTGCGGCGGCCAGGGGCGCGGGGAACTGCGCGATCAGCCGTCCACGGTCCGCACCGTGGTGTGGCGTCCCTGGAGTGGGTTGTGCTTGCGCAGGCGGCCTGCGGCGGCCAGGGGCGCGGGGAACTGCGCGCTCAGGCGTCCACGGTTCGCACCGTGGTGTGGCGTCCGCGGCGTGGGTTGTGCCTGCAGGGCCGGGGCTGTGGGGTCAGGGGCGCGGGGAACTGCGCGAGCGAGCACCGCCGGCCCGCCCCGGGCACGGTGCCCGCGGCCCGGGCCCTGCCCGTGCGGCCGGGGGCTGCCCCGGAGCGGAGGTGCAGCGACGGGCCGGGGCGGCGTGGGGCCGGGGTCAGGCCTGGGCCGGGGTGGGGGATTCGGCCGGGACCCGCCGCCGACGGCGGTGCTTCAGCAGGGCCCACGGACCACGGGCGGCGGTCACCTCGGTACCCGCCTGCCCGGCGGCGGCCGACGCGGCCTTGGCCACCGGCAGCATGTCCTCGTTCCGGGTGATGTCCAGCCGGTCGGACTCCGGCCACAGGGACAGCGCCGCGCACACCGTCGGCAGGATGGCCATGGCCGCCGTGGCGTACCCCTCCGCCGAGGGGTGGTAGGAGTCCGGGCCGAACATCTCGCGCGGGTTCGCGGCGAACTCCGGGCCCAGCAGGTCGCCCATCGAGAGCGTACGGGCGCCCAGCGCGACCACCCCTATGGTCTGGGCGGCGGCCAGCTGCCGCGAGACCCGCCGGGCCAGCCACCGCAGCGGCTGGTACACCGGCTCGATCGTGCCGAGGTCGGGGCAGGTGCCGACCACCACCTCGCAGCCGGCCAGCCGCAGCCTCCGTACCGCCGAGGTGAGGTGCCGGACGGACTGCGTCGGCGGCATCCGCCGGGTCACGTCGTTCGCGCCGATCATGATCACGCAGACGTCCGGGGCGGGCGCGTCCCCGTCACCGTCCCCGGACCCGTCTCCGCCCAGCAGCAGTCCGACCTGCCGGTCGAGGTCGTCCGACATGGCCCCGGACAGGGCCACGTTCCGCAGTTCGACGGGCCGCTCGGCCACCGCCGCCAGTCCCGAGGCCAGTAGCGCGGCCGGTGTCTGCCGGGCCCGGTGCACCCCGAGCCCGGCGGCCGTGGAGTCGCCCAGCATGGCCAGCCGCAGCGGGCCCGGCCCCGGGCATCCCGGGCCGTCGGCGGGCCCGCCGAACTCGCTCCCGTACAGCCCGTCGGCGCGCGGGGGGTCCCCCAGCCCGGTCCCGACCGTGCGCTTGGCGAACTGGACCTCCGCCAGCACCAGTCCGACGGCGGCGACCCCGACCAGTCCGAGCCCGCCTCCGCCGTACGCCGCCCCCGCCGCGATCCGGCGGGCCGTCCTTGCCCTGGACACCCTGCAAGCCACCTCCTGGTCCTGTTGACCTTCCTGCCCCGTACTCCCTGTCGGTCAATCCCTTTCCGCATACTCTGGCCATGTCTCCCGGAGAACCCGTGGAGTGTCGTCACTGGAGAACATGGTGCAATTCCACGACTCGATGATCAGCCTCGTCGGCAACACCCCGCTGGTGAAGCTCAACCGTGTGACCGAAGGCCTGCAGGCCACCGTCCTTGCCAAGGTCGAGTACTTCAACCCCGGCGGCTCCGTGAAGGACCGGATCGCCCTCCGGATGATCGAGGCCGCCGAGGAGAGCGGTGCCCTCAAGCCCGGTGGCACCATCGTGGAGCCGACCAGCGGCAACACGGGTGTAGGACTCGCCATCGTGGCCCAGCAGAAGGGCTACAAGTGCATTTTCGTGTGCCCCGACAAGGTTTCCCTGGACAAGATCAACGTGCTGCGGGCGTACGGCGCCGAGGTCGTGGTCTGCCCGACCGCGGTCGACCCGGAGCACCCCGACTCGTACTACAACGTGTCCGACCGCCTCGTCCGTGAGACGCCGGGCGCCTGGAAGCCGGACCAGTACAGCAACCCGAACAACCCCCGTTCGCACTACGAGACGACCGGTCCCGAACTGTGGGAACAGACTGAGGGGAAGATCACGCACTTCGTGGCCGGCGTGGGCACGGGCGGCACGATTTCGGGTACCGGCAACTACCTGAAGGAGGTGTCCGGCGGCAAGGTCAAGGTCATCGGCGCCGACCCGGAGGGCTCCGTCTACTCGGGCGGCTCGGGTCGCCCGTACCTCGTCGAGGGCGTCGGCGAGGACTTCTGGCCGACCGCCTACGACCAGAACGTGGCCGACGAGATCATCGCGGTGTCCGACAAGGACTCCTTCCAGATGACCCGCCGGCTGGCGAAGGAGGAGGGCCTCCTCGTCGGCGGCTCCTGCGGCATGGCGGTCGTCGCCGCGCTGCGCGCCGCCGAGGGCCTCGGCCCGGACGACGTGGTCGTCGTCCTCCTCCCGGACAGCGGCCGCGGCTACATGAGCAAGATCTTCTCGGACGAGTGGATGGCCGGTCACGGCTTCCTGGAGGAGGCGGGCCCCGCCGCCCGCATCGGCGACGTCCTCGCCGACAAGGAGGGCGACATGCCCTCGCTGGTGCACATGCACCCGGAGGAGACCGTCGGCGAGGCCATCGAGGTGCTGCGCGAGTACGGCGTCTCGCAGATGCCGGTCGTCAAGCCCGGCGCCGGTCACCCGGACGTGATGGCCGCCGAGGTCGTCGGCTCGGTCGTGGAGAAGGAGCTGCTGGCGGCGCTGTTCGCGCAGCAGGCGGCGCTGTCCGACCCGCTGGA
Source organism: Streptomyces sp. NPDC029014 (assembly GCF_055564695.1). Lineage (NCBI taxonomy): Bacteria > Bacillati > Actinomycetota > Actinomycetes > Kitasatosporales > Streptomycetaceae > Streptomyces > Streptomyces sp. NPDC029014. Next base: position 6,126 of record NZ_JBVHVT010000085.1, on the reverse strand, counting down.
GAAGCACATGAGCGCGCCGCTGCCGCAGGTCGGCTCCGGCGAGCCGGTCTCCGACCTGATGGCCGCGCTGGGCGAGGCCGACGCGGCGATCGTGCTGGTCGAGGGCAAGCCGACCGGTGTGGTGAGCCGCCAGGACCTGCTGGCCTTCCTCGCCAAGAACGCCAAGTAGTCGAGTAGGCCCGGCCCGTCCGGCCGTAGCCGAGCGCCGGTCCCGGCCCGGAGAGCGATCTCCTGGCCGGGACCGGCTTTCGTTTTCCGTGGGCCGCGGGCGTCCGCCGTGGTGCCGGGGCGGTGCCGGGGCGTCGGGCAATCGGTACGAGCACGTCACGTTGTGGCAGCACCGGCTTAACACGCCTCGGGCACAGTGGTGGTTGCCGGCAGGGGCGAAGGCCCCGGCCGGCGCCACGGAACGGCGTTGGCGGACCTCCGGAGCGGCTCCCGGACCACGTGAACGCCATGGACGCGGACGGCCCTGACCCGGCCCGTGTCCCCCGCGGGGACCGCCGTCGTCCCGCCCCTCGCGCCCGCGAGGGTGTGGCGGTCCCCGCGCTCAGACCCTCCGGCCCGACCGATCAGGTCAGGGGCACTTGAGGTCCTGCTTGGCGTCCCGGACGGCCGTGTTCAACGCCTGCACCTGCGGCGCGAGTTTGGTGACGGCCTCGCTGGCGGTGGTGTTGCCGGGCAGGCCGTCGTACGCCTTCTTGAGGTTCTCCGTGGCGGTCTTCACCGCGTTCTTTTTGGCCTGGGCCCAGGTGGCCGTGGACTGCGCGACCTTCTTCCAGTCGTCCTGGACCTTCTGGGTCGCGGCCTTGAGCTGGTCCTTGGTCGTGGTGGCCGGGTTCATGGCCTGCAATGCCGAGGTGTCGGAGCCGAGTTGGCCGAGACTGGCGCACAGGTCTGCCGCCGCCTTGCTCGGGTCGGTGGTCGGGTCGGCGGCCGACGCGGCGGTGGTGCCGCCGCCCGCCAGAACCAGTGCCGCCGTGGTGACGGCAGCCGTCCTCAGAAAGCGTCGCTTCATGGGTTGCCCCTCTTCGGGATCTTTGGGAACGTCCCCCCGTCTTCGACCCCCGAGTTCCCCGAGCCCCCGCCCCACTCAAGCTGGCACAGCCGTCCCGGACCCGCAATCGGGCCCCGTCCCCCGCAAGGCCGCGCTGGGGGTGCGGGGCCCGGGAGTTCGGGCTATACCTGAACGGTGAATGATCGGGGGGCAACCAAGCCTCCGGGAGGCTCAGATGGACGATTACCCGCTCCTCAACCTCTTCTGGACCATGCTCCTGATCTTCCTGTGGGTGCTGTGGTTCTTCCTGCTCTTCAAGATCATCACTGACATCTTCAGGAGCCAGGACATGGGCGGCTGGGGCAAGGCCGGCTGGACGATCTTCGTGGTGATCCTGCCGTTCCTCGGCATCTTCGTGTACCTGATCGCCCGCGGGAAGTCGATGGCCGAGCGCGACCTGCAGAGCGCCCAGCAGGCCGACGCGGCCTTCAAGGCGTACGTCCGTGACGCCGCCGCGACGTCCGGCACGGGCGGCAGCGCGTCCGAGCTGGCCGCGCTGGCCGACCTGAAGGAGCGGGGCGCGATCACCGAGGCCGAGTTCCAGCAGGCGAAGCAGAAGCTCCTCGCCTAGGACCGGCCCCTTCCGGAACCCATCACCGAAAGGGCTCCCGCGTGCGTACCGTACGGGGGAGCCCTTCGCCGTGCGCCCGTGGCCGCATGCCGGTCGCCGCGTCTCGGGAAGCGGGCGGCCGCTTGCCGTTCTGCATAAGCGCATGCAGAGTGCTCGGTGGCTGAATAAGTACGGGGACGGAGGGGTCGGGATGAGTGACAGCCCGGCGGCGCGGCTGCAGAAGCTGTTCGAGGGGCACCGGCTGACGCCGACCCAGCGGCGCATCGCGCACTGCATGGTCCGGGGGGCGACCGAGGTGCCCTTCCTGTCGAGCGTGGAGCTCGCCGACCTGGCCGGGGTGAGCCAGCCGTCGGTGACCCGGTTCGCGGTGGCGCTGGGCTTCGACGGGTACCCGGCGCTGCGCCGGCACCTGCGGGAGGTGGCCCCGCCGGTGGACCGGGCCGAGGGGCCGCCGGAGGACGCGTACAACGAGTACCAGCAGGCCGTCCAGGGCGAGATCGAGAACCTCCGGCAGCTGTCGGCCATGCTCGCCGACCCCTCGCCGGTGGAGGAGGCGGGCCGGCTGCTCGCCGGGTCGTCCCCGCTGCCCGTGCTGGGGCTGCGGGCGGCGTCCTCGCAGGCGCGCGGGTTCGCGTACTTCGCGGCCAAGGTGCACCCCGACGTACGGCTCCTCGACGAGGGCGGCACGATGCTGGCCGACCGGATCGACGCGGCCGCCGGGGCCGGCGCATCGGCCCTGCTGTGCTTCGCGCTGCCCCGCCACCCGCGGGAGGTGGCCGAGGCGCTGGAGCACGCCCGGGGGGCGGGGCTGACGGTGGTGACGGTCGCCGACTCGGCCTTCGCGCCGGTCGCGCGGTACTCGGACCTGCTGATCCCGGCGCCGGTCGGCACCGGGCTGGCCTTCGACACGGCGTGTGCGCCGATGCTGTTGGGGCGGGTGCTGCTGGAGGCGATGGCCGACGCCCTGCCCGACGCGCAGGCCCGGCTGGAGGAGTTCGACGCCAAGGCCGCCGCCCGGGGCCTGTTCGTCGAGTAGGCCCGCCCCGGCCCGGTCCATGGGGCGGGCCCGTGGTGGCTGCTCGCGCAGTTCCCCGCGCCCCTGATCGGCCGGGTGCGGGCCGTCCGTGGCCGGTTGCGCAGTTCCCCGCGCCCCTGGGTGGGCTGGAGCCCGTCCGCCGGGTGCGGGCCGCTGGTGCCTCGCCGCGCAGTTCCCCGCGCCCCTTGATCGGCCGGGGGCGGGGTCAGAGGAGGGCGTCGGGGTGGGAGCCGCCGGCCTCGGCGACGATGTCCGCCGGGCTCTGCGCCGGGCGGGCCGCGGCGAAGCGGACCTCCCCCGACGGCCGCACCGTGAAGCCGTGCACCGCCGGCCGCGGCAGGCTGTTGTACCCGTAGTGGGCCGTGAAGAAGTACGCGCCGGTGTCCGGCACCGCGACCAGGTCCCCCGGGGCCAGTTCCGGCAGCTCCCGGGCCGTGGCCAGCAGGTCGCCGGCGAAGCAGGCCGGGCCGGCGACGTCCTGGGCGACGGGCGGGCCCGTCTTCGGGGCGCCCTTCGCGTCGTACGGCAGGATCCGTACCGGCCACGCCTCCGGCGCGTACACCGTACGGGTGGCCAGCTGCACGCCCGCGTGCGTGAGGGCGATCGCCCGGCCCCCGGTCGTCTTCGTGTACTCCACCCGGGTGACGACCAGCCCGTGCTTGGCCAGCAGGGACCGGCCGAACTCCGTGACCAGGCCGTACGAGCCGTCGAAGAGTCCGAGGGCCGCCGCGCGCAGGGCGGCCACGTACTGCGCGTACGTCGGGGTGTGCGCGTCCGAGGCGAAGTTCACCGGTAGGCCGCCGCCGATGTCGAGGGTGTCGACCTGGCGGCGCCCGGCCGCCGCGTTGATCTCCTCGGCCAGTGCGTGCAGCTCCCGCACCCCTTGCGCGATCAGCGGCAGCGGCACCCCTTGCGAGCCCGAGTGCGCGTGCAGCCGGGTCAGCCACGGGCGGTCCAGGAAGGCCCGGACGAGCCGTTGCCGGGCCCCCGGGTCGCGCAGCGCGATCCCGAACTTCGAGGTGGCGGTGGCCGTGGACAGCGCGTCGATGGCGCCCGCTCCCGTCTGGGGGTTGATCCGTACGCCGATCGGGGGTACGGCGCCGTCGGGCCGCGCCGCGACCAGGGCGTCGAGCCGCTCCAGCTCCTGCCGGTTGTCGGCGTTGACGGCGATCCCGAGGTCGAGGGCCTCGCGCAGCTCGGCCGTGGTCTTGGAGGGGGAGTCCAGCACCGTCCGCCCCGCCGGCACGCCCGCGGCGCGGGCCAGGGCCAGCTCGCCGGGGCTGGCCACCTCGCAGCCGAGGCCCGCGTCGGCGAGCAGCCGCAGCACCGGCACCAGCGGCGCGGCCTTGACGGCGAAGGCGTGCAGGACGGGGGTGCCGGGCGGCAGCGCGGCCGCGAAGGCGTCCGTGAGGGCGGCGGCGGACGCCCGGATCCCTGCGGTGTCCAGCAGGCAGACCAGCGGCGGGGCGGTGTCCGACCCGCCGACGAGCCCTTGCTCGACGGCGGCCCGTACGGCCAGGTCACGGCGCTCTGCGGCGCCCTGCTCGTGCATGTCGGCAGCCATGTCCGCCATCCCATCATCCGGCGCGCCGGACCGCAGCTGTTGACTGGATCTATTCAGACGGGGAGGATGTGAATGGAATTACCTACAGAACGCCACTTCGTCAGGAGGCAACGCCATGTCAGGACCCCGACCGGTACGAGCCGCGCGCGGCACCGAGCTCACCGCCCTGGGATGGCAGCAGGAAGCCGCCCTCCGGATGCTGCAGAACAACCTCGACCCCGAGGTCGCCGAGCACCCCGACAAGCTCGTCGTCTACGGCGGCACCGGCAAGGCCGCCCGCGACTGGCGCTCCTTCGACGCCATGGTCCGCACCCTGCGCACCCTCAAGCAGGACGAGACCATGCTCGTCCAGTCCGGCCGCCCGGTCGGCGTCATGCAGACCCACGAGTGGGCCCCCCGCGTCCTGCTCGCCAACTCCAACCTGGTCGGCGACTGGGCCAACTGGGAGGAGTTCCGCCGCCTGGAGCACCTCGGTCTGACCATGTACGGCCAGATGACCGCCGGCTCGTGGATCTACATCGGCACCCAGGGCATCCTCCAGGGCACCTACGAGACCTTCGCCGCCGTCGCCGCGAAGAAGTTCGGCGGCACCCTCGCCGGCACCATCACCCTCACCGCCGGCCTCGGCGGCATGGGCGGCGCCCAGCCGCTCGCCGTCACCATGAACGACGGCGTGGCGATCTGCATCGACTGCGACCCGCGCGCCATCGAGCGCCGCATCGAGCACCGCTACCTCGACGTCAAGGCCGACAACCTCGCCCACGCCCTCCAGCTCGCCACCGAGGCCCGCGACCAGCGCAAGCCGCTGTCCATCGGCCTCCTCGGCAACGCCGCCGAGCTGCTCCCGCAGATGCTCGCCGAGGGCGCCCCGATCGACATCGTCACCGACCAGACCTCGGCCCACGACCCGCTGTCGTACCTGCCGGTCGGCGTCGCCTTCGAGGACATGGCCGACGCCGCCGCCAAGGACCCGGCCGGCTTCACCACCCGCTCCCGCGAGTCCATGGCCAAGCACGTCGAGGCCATGGTCGGCTTCATGGACGCCGGCGCCGAGGTCTTCGACTACGGCAACTCCATCCGCGGCGAGGCCCAGCTGGCCGGCTACGACCGCGCGTTCGCCTTCCCCGGCTTCGTCCCGGCCTACATCCGCCCGCTGTTCTGCGAGGGCAAGGGCCCGTTCCGCTGGGCCGCCCTGTCGGGCGAGGCCTCGGACATCGCCAAGACCGACAAGGCGATGCTGGAGCTCTTCCCGGAGAACGAGTCCCTGCACCGCTGGATCAAGATGGCCGGCGAGCGCGTCCACTTCCAGGGCCTGCCCGCCCGCATCTGCTGGCTCGGCTACGGCGAGCGCGACAAGGCCGGCGAGCGCTTCAACGACATGGTCGCCTCCGGCGAACTGGCGGCCCCGCTGGCCATCGGCCGCGACCACCTCGACTGCGGCTCCGTCGCCTCCCCGTACCGCGAGACCGAGGCCATGCTCGACGGCTCGGACGCCATCGCCGACTGGCCGCTGCTCAACGCCATGGTCAACGTGGCCTCGGGTGCCTCCTGGGTCTCCATCCACCACGGCGGTGGCGTCGGCATGGGCCGCTCCATCCACGCCGGCCAGGTCACCGTCGCCGACGGCACCGCGCTCGCGGGTGAGAAGGTCCGCCGCGTCCTCACCAACGACCCCGGCATGGGCGTCATCCGGCACGTCGATGCCGGCTACGACATCGCCGAGTCGGTCGCCGACGCCAAGGGCGTGCGCGTCCCGATGCGCGAGGGCGACGCCGAGGCCTCCGCGTGAGCCAGAGCTTCCACGCCATGTGGGCGTGGGGGGGGGGGGGGGGGGGGGGGGGGGGGGGGGGGGGGGGGGGGGGGGGGGGGGGGGGGGGGGGGGGGGGGGAGAGGGTGGG
>NZ_JBVHVT010000084.1:13305-39767 GCF_055564695.1 Streptomyces sp. NPDC029014 | reverse complement strand
ACAAGACCGCGAACCCCCCGGACGCCACCGCGGGACTTTTTGCCCCCGCCCCCCCCCCCCCTCCCCCCCCCCCCCCCGCGCGGGAATTGCACGCGCGTCACCTGTTGGAGTGAAGAGCACCGGTACACCAGTCCGGAAACCGCCCATTCCACTCATCCTTGTGGCCGTGCCGCCGATGCGGCAGCGGACAAGGAGAGTTCGGTGGACAAGCACGAAGGTCCCGACGCCGGAACGATCCGGCTCGACGACCCCTGGTACGACGCGCTCGCCGTCGGTTGGGGCGAGGGCGAAAGCGGGTACGACGACACGCCGTCGCGGCAGCCCGACGGCGCCGGCGGGCCCGGGCCCGGGGTGTCCGACAGCATCTACCTGGAGGTGCAGCGCAGCGCCGCCTTCCAGGAGGTCCGCAGCCGCTACCGGGGGTTCGTCGTACCGGCGACCGCCGGATTCCTCCTCTGGTACGTCGCCTACGTGGTCGCGGCGACGGCAGCGCCCGGCCTGATGGCCCGCCCCGTCGCCGGCGCCGTCAACGTGGCCCTGCTGGCCGGTCTCGGACAGTTCCTCAGCACCTTCCTGCTGACCTGGGCGTACGCACGCCACGCGCGCCGGCGCAGGGACCGGGCCGCCCTGGACCTGCGCTGGACGGTCTTCGAACAGAACCGGCACCAGGCACGGAACCGGAACCGGGACCGGATCGGGGAGGCCGGCCGGTGACCACCGAACACCAACCCCTCGCACTGCTCCTGTTCAGCCTCTTCATCGCGGTCACCCTGGGCATCACCACCTGGGTCAGCCGCAACCGACACGGCTCGGCCGAGGAGTTCTACGCGGGCGGTCGGCTGTTCTCCCCGCTGGAGAACGGTTTCGCCATCGCCGGCGACTACATGTCCGCCGCGTCCTTCCTCGGAATCTCCGGCCTCATCGCCCTGTTCGGCTACGACGGCCTGCTGTACTCGGTGGGCTTCCTCGTCGCCTGGCTCGTCGTCCTGTTCCTGGTCGCCGAACTGGTCCGCAACTGCGGGCGCTTCACCCTCGCCGACGTCGTCGCGGCGCGGATGCGCGAGCGGCCCGTCCGGATCGCCGCTGGTACCTCCTCGGTCACCGTCTCGGTGCTCTACCTGGTCGCGCAGATGGTCGGCGCGGGCAGCCTCGTGGGGCTGCTCCTCGGCGACTCGGGCACGGCCGCCCGGACGCTCACCGTGATCGCGGTCGGCGCGCTCATGGTCGTCTACGTGTCCTTCGGCGGGATGCGGGCCACCACCTGGATCCAGATCGTCAAGGCCGTCCTGCTCATGGGCGGGGCCGTCGCCCTCACCGTGCTCGTGCTGATCCGCTTCCACGGGAACGTCGACCTGCTGCTGACCAGCGCCGCCGAGCGCAGCGGGCACGGAATGCGGTTCCTCGGCCCGGGGCTCAAGTACGGCGGCGACTGGACCGCCCGTTTCGACTTCATGAGCCTCGGCCTGGCGCTCGTCCTCGGTACGGCCGGGCTCCCGCACATCCTGTCCCGCTTCTACACGGTGCCGACCGCGCGGGCGGCCCGCCGGTCGGTGGTGTGGGCGATCGCCCTGATCGGCGGCTTCTACCTGATGACCATCGTGCTCGGCTTCGGGGCGGCCGCGCTGGTCGGCCCGGACGAGGTGCGGGCCTCCAACGCCTCCGGGAACACGGCCGTTCCGCTGCTGGCGGCGCACCTCGGCGGCGGGGCCGACTCCACCGGGGGCGCCGTGCTGTTCGCGCTGGTGGCGGCGATCGCCTTCGCCACCATCCTGGCCGTGGTCGCCGGGATCACGCTCGCCTCCTCCGCCTCGGTCGCCCACGACCTGTACGCCTCGCTCAAGCGCCGCCACGCGCGGCAGCGCAGCGAGGTCGCGGTGGCCAGGGCCGCGGCCGTCGGGATCGGGGCCGTGGCGATCGCCCTCGGGCTGCTGGCCCAGGACCTGAACGTGGCCTTCCTGGTCGGGCTCGCCTTCGCGGTGGCGGCCTCGGCGAACCTGCCCGTACTGCTGTACTCGCTGTTCTGGCGCGGCTTCACCACGAGGGGCGCGGTCTGGTCGGTGTACGGGGGGCTGCTCCCGGCGGTGCTGCTGGTGGTCCTCTCGCCGGTGGTCTCCGGGAGCCCGGACTCCCTCTTCCCCGGAGTGGACTTCCAGTTCTTCCCGCTGCAGAACCCGGGCCTGGTCTCGATCCCGCTGGGCTTCCTGGCCGGCTGGGCGGGCACGGTCACCTCCACCGAGGAGCCCGACGCGGTCCGGCACGCGGAGACGGAGGTCCGCGCCCTGACCGGGGCGGGAGCCGTCTGAGCGGTCCGCGGGGCGGGCCGGCCCAGCATCATGCGCCGCCGGAGGGCAGCCAGGAGTAGCGGTGTTCGGGGCGGCCCGTTTCGCCGTAGCGCAGGGCCAGGGTGACCCGGCCCGTGCGGTCCAGGAGCTTGAGGTAGCGCTGGGCGGTCTGCCGGCTGATGCCGGCCCGGTCGGCGATCTGCTGCGTCGACAGGGGGCCGTCGGCGGAGCGGAGGACGCGGCGGACCAGTTCCGCGGTCGTGGGGGAGTGCCCCTTGGGCAGCTCGTTGGGGGAGCCGGCCGCGGCCAGGGCGCCGAAGAGCCGGTCCACCTCGGCCTGTTCGGCCTCGCCGCCGGTCTCCAGGGTGCGGCGCAGGGCCCCGTACGCCTCCAGCCGCGCCCGCAGGCCGGCGAAGGCGAACGGCTTGACCAGGTACTGGAGGGCGCCGAGGCGCATCGCGGCCTGGACGGTGGCCAGGTCGCGCGCTGCCGTCACCATGATCACGTCGGTGCGGTGGCCGAGCTGGCGCAGTCGCCGGACCAGGTCCAGGCCGCTGCCGTCGGGAAGGTAGTGGTCCAGGAGGATCAGGTCCACCGGGTGGGTGGCGAGGAAGTCCAGGGCCTCGGCCGCCGAATGGACCCGGGCCGCGACGCGGAAGCCGGGAACCTTCGCCACGTACGCCGCGTTGATCAGGGCAACACGCACGTCGTCGTCGACGACCAATACGTGGATCGGGGACTCGCTCATCTCAGGGCCTCCGGGAGTACGACGGAGAACTCCGCCCCTCCGTCCGCTGCTTCGCCGGCCCGGGCGGTACCGCCCTGCCGCTCCGCGAGGCGGCGCACCAGGGCCAGCCCCAGGCCGCGTTCGCGGTGGGCCGCGGGCTGTTTGGTCGACCAGCCCTCGGTGAAGATCTCCTCGCGGCGCGCGGCCGGGACGCCGGGTCCGCTGTCGCGCACGAGGAGGATCGCCGTCCGGCCCTCGCAGCGCAGCTCCACCTCCACCAGGGGCGCGGCCGAGCCGGCCGCCGCGTCCAGGGCGTTGTCCACGAGGTTGCCGGTGATGGTGACGAGGCCGCCGGGGTCGACGAGGCGGTCCGGGAGGAAGGTGGTGTCGGCAAGCCGCAGGGGTACGCCGCGCTCGGCCGCGACGGTCGCCTTGCCCACCAGGAGGGCGGCCAACAGGGGGTCGCGGACCTTCTCGGTGACCTGTTCGGCGGTGCTGCGGTGGCCGCCGACGACCTCGGCCACGAAGTCCACCGCCTCCTCGTGCAGGCCGAGCTCCAGCAGGCCGAGAAGGGTGTGGAGGCGGTTGGCGTGCTCGTGGTCCTGTGCGCGCAGGGCGTCGATCAGGCCCTGGGTGGAGTCGAGCTCGCGGCGCAGGTGCTCCAGCTCGGTGCGGTCGCGCAGGGTGGCCACGGCTCCACCGTCCTCGGTGGGCATCCGGTTGGCGACGAGGACCCGGGAGCCCTGGACGGTGAGCAGGTCCCGGCCCGTGACGCGGCCGGTGAGGACGTCGGTGGTGCGGCCCTCGCCGAGCAGCTCGTCGAGCGGGCTGCCGGCGAGGGTGCCGGCAGTGTCCGGGGCGAGGCCCAGCAGGCGGGCGGCCTCGTCGTTGACCAGCCGGATCCGGCCGGTGCGGTCGAGGGCGATCACTCCTTCGCGGATGGAGTGCAGCATGGCCTCGCGTTCGGCGAGCAGTCCGGCGATGTCGGAGAAGGCCAGGTCGCGGGTCTGCCGTTGGATCCGCCGGGACAGCAGGTAGGCGGCGAGGGCGCCTGCGGCCAGGGCGCCGCCCGCGTACGCCAGCAGGCCGGGGATGGCGCCGAGCAGCCGGTCGCGGACGCTGTCGTAGGCGATTCCGACGGAGACGGCGCCGACGATCTCGCCGTCGGCGGCGACGAGCGGGACCTTGCCGCGGGCGGTGCGGCCCAGCGTGCCGTCGTCGATCTCCATGACCTCGCGGCCGGCGAGGGCGCCGCTCGGGTCGGTGGAGACGGGCAGGCCGATCCGGTCGGGGGAGGGGTGCGAGCGGCGGATCCCGTCGAGGTCCATGACGACGACGTACTCGGCGCCGGTGGCCCGGCGGATCCGCTCGGCCGCGGCCTGCACCGGGCCGTCCGCGACCGGACCGGAGTCCAGCAGGCCGGCCGCCAGGGACGGGTCGGCGGCGGCGCTCTCGGCGATGGCCAGGGCGCGGCGCATCGCCTGGTCGTCGAGCTGGGCGCCGAGCGGGGCCAGGAACAGCCCCGTGGCCAGCACGGCGACACCGGCGGCGATGGCCAGCTGGGTGAGCAGGATCTGTGAGACGGCCCGTTTGGGCAGCCCGATGCGCCGAGTGCTCAGGGAGAGGAACCGCATGACCAGCAACCGTAGGTCGGCTTCGGCGCAAGTGGAATGGTTCCTCCTGGGCCGGGTGCCCGCTGTGGCCCACCCCACCCCGCCTCCCGCCCCGTCCCGACTCCCGAGGGCCGGACCCCGGGCGCCGCCGCCGTCAGGGCATCGGCTGCGGGGGGCGCGGGCCCTGGTACTGCCCGCTCGGCCGCATGCGCAGCGGCCGCTCCTGGTACTCCTCCAGGGCGTGCGCCATCCAGCCCGCGGTCCGGGCCACGGCGAACACGGTCTCCCCGGCCTCCGCCGGCATGCCGCTGGACACCGTCAGCACCGCCAGGGCCAGGTCCACGTTGGCGTGCAGCCCGTCCCGCCGCGCCGCCGTGGTGGCGACCAGTTCCCGGGCGGCGGCCAGCGCGGGTCCGGCCGCCGGCACGCCCTCCAGCCGCGCGAACAGGGCCGTGGCCCGGGGGTCCTCGCCCGCGTACAGCCGGTGTCCGAGTCCGGGGACGCGCCGCCCGGCCCGCAGGTGGTCGGCGACGACCGGTGCGGCCGCGCCCCGGTCCAGTACTTCCGCCAGCGTCCGGTGGGCGAGCCGCCCGGCCGCGCCGTGCAGCGGCCCTTCGAGGACGCCCAGGCCCGCCGAGACCGCCGCGTACGGATGCGCCCGCGCCGAGGCGGCCACCCGTACGGCCAGCGTGGAGGCGGCCAGATCGTGGTCGATGAGCAGGGCGAGGGCCAGGTCGAGGGCGTCCAGGGCCCCCGGTTCCGGCTCCCGGGCGGTCAGCCGGGCCCACAGCCGCTCCGCCAGCAGCCCGCCGGCCGGAGCCCCGGTCAGTTCCCCGTCCGGCTGCCCGGCTGCGGCGCCGGGCTGCTGCCCGACCTCCTGCCCGACCGCCGGCAGGGCGCCGACCAGCGTCGGGATGAGGCAGCGGGCGGAGCCGAGCACGGCCTCCGCCGACAGGTCGAAGCGCAGCGGGTCCACGACGGCGGCCGCCGCAGTGGCCACCCGCAGTCGGTCGATGGGCCCGGCGTGCTCGGGCAGGGCGGCCACGGCCTGCCGGGCGGCCGCGAGCTGCCGGTCGGGGGCCGTGAAGCGGGCACCGCGCGACAGGGCCCCCGTCCAGAGCCACTCCGCGACCTCCTCGTAGCAGTAACGGGAGGCCAGCTCGACGGCGTCCACACCGCGGAACCAGTACCGGTCCGGCTCGATGAGCGTGAGCGAGGTCCGGACGGAGAGCTCTCCGCCCGCAGGCGCCGCCGCCTCGCGCCGGCTGCGCCGGGCCAGGGCCTCCACCTCGGCCGCGTCGAAGGTGCTGCCGCGGCCCACGGCGTCGCGGCGGCTGCTGAGCTGGCCGCGGCTGACGTACGCGTACACGGTCGCGGGCTTCACCCCGAGCAGCTCGGCCGCCTGCCGGGTGGTGAGCCGTCGTTCGCCGTGCGCCTGGTCGTCCATGGCGGCCACTCTATACAGGGAGCGGTACATGTTGATCCAATCAATATTGACAAGGATTCAATCCATCATGGATGGTCGATCCATGGATACCGTCGTTGATGTGCCCCGCGGACTCGCGGGCGTCGTGGTCACCGAGACCGGACTCGGTGACGTCCGAGGCCGTGAGGGCTTCTACCACTACCGCCAGTACTCCGCCGTCGAACTCGCCGAGCGCCGCAGCTTCGAGGACGTGTGGCACCTGATGTTCCGCGGCACCCTGCCGGCGGGCGCCGCCGAGCGGGCCGCCTTCGCCGCCGAGATCGCCCCGCTGCGCCGACTGCCCGCCGAGGTGTGCGACGCCCTGCCCGCCCTCGCCCGGGCCACCGCGCTCTCCGGCCCGCTCGCCGGACTGCGGACCGCGCTCTCCCTGCTCGGCGCCTCCGCCGGCTTCCGGCCCGTGTACGACCTCGACCCCGAACGGCGGGCCGCCGACGCGCTGGCCGCCTGCGCCGCCGTACCGACCCTGCTCACCGCCCTGCACCGGCTCGGGCAGGGGCTGGAGCCCGTCGCACCGCGCGACGACCTCCCGTACGCCGCGAACTACCTGTACATGCTCACCGGCCAGGAGCCGGACCCGGTCAGGGCCCGCGCGGTCGAGCAGTACCTGATCTCCACCGTCGACCACGGCTTCAACGCCTCCACCTTCACCGCCCGGGTCATCGCCTCCACCGGCGCGGACGTCGCCGCCTGCCTCACCGGCGCCATCGGCGCCCTCTCCGGGCCGCTGCACGGCGGCGCCCCCAGCCGCGCCCTCGACACCCTGGACGCCATCGGGACGGCCGACCGCATCGACCCCTGGATCCGCGAGCGGGTGCTCGCCGGGGAGCGGATCATGGGCTTCGGCCACCCCGTGTACCGCACCGAGGACCCGCGTTCGCGGATGCTGCGCGGGATCGCGCTCCGCTTCGGCGGCCCGCTCGTCGACTTCGCCGTGGAGGTCGAGCGGCAGGTCGAGGCGATCCTCGCCGAGCTCAAGCCGGGCCGGGAGCTCCACACGAACGTCGAGTTCTACGCGGGCGTGGTGATGGAGCTGTGCGGACTGCCACGGGAGATGTTCACCCCCACGTTCTGCGCGGCCCGCGTGGTCGGCTGGAGCGCGAACGTGCTGGAACAGGCCGCCGACTCGAAAATCATCCGTCCGGCCGCCCGCTACGTCGGGCCGCCGCCGCCCCAGCCTGTTCCGCTGCCGGTCTGAGTACGATCGGCCTGGTGAACAGCAGCCAGCCCGACCGGTCCGTCACGCCCATTCCCGTCGTCGTCCTCGCCGGATTCCTGGGATCCGGCAAGACGACCCTGCTCAACCACCTCCTGGCCAACCGCGGCGGCACCCGGATCGGCGTCGTCGTCAACGACTTCGGGTCCATCGAGATCGACGCGATGTCGGTGGCCGGTCAGGTCGGCGACTCGATGGTCTCCCTCGGCGGCGGCTGCCTGTGCTGCGCCGTCGACGGCAGTGAGCTCGACGCGTACCTGGAGAAGCTCTCCGCGCCCGTCCACCGCATCGACGTGATCGTCATCGAGGCGAGCGGGCTGGCCGAGCCGCAGGAAATGATCCGCATGCTGGTGGCCAGTGAGAACCCGGCGATCCGGTACGGCGGCCTGGTGGAGGTCGTGGACGCGGCCGAGTTCGACGCGACCCGGACCCGCCACCCGGAGACCGACCGCCACCTCGCCGCCGCGGACCTCGTGGTGCTGAACAAGACCGACCGGGTCGACGCGGCCGAGCGCGCCCGGATCGAGGCCGAACTGGCCGTCCTGTGCCCGGGCTCCCCCGTCGTCGCCGCCGACCACGGCCGCATCGACGCGGAACTGCTCTTCGACCGCCGCCCGTGGACCGAGACCCGGGGCCAGCTGTCCTTCGAGGACCTCATCGCCGAGGCCCGGGACGGCGACGCCGATCACGCGGACACCAGCGGCACAGGCGGAACCGGGAGCACCGGCACCGGCGGCCCGGACCATGCCGGGTGCACGGGCCACTGCGGCCACGCCCACACGCTGTACGAGAGCACGGAGTTCGTCTCGGAGCAGGCCCTGAGCCCGCGCCGGTTCATCGACTTCCTCGACAGCCGCCCGGCCGGGCTCTACCGGATCAAGGGCTTCGTCTACTTCGGCGTCCCCGGCCACGAGGAGCGCTACGAGGTCCACGCGGTCGGCCGGTTCCTCCGCTTCGCCCCGGGCCCCTGGGGCCGGGACGAGCCGCGGCTGACCCGGCTCGTCCTGATCGGGTCCGGCACGGACGGCCCCGCCCTGCTGCGCGGGCTGGAGTCCTGCCGCGAGCCGTCGCCGCAGGCCGCGGGCCCGGAAGCCATGTGGGGCGTCCTGCGGTACGTCGCCGGGCCCCCGCGGACCGACGGCGCCGACGCGGCCGAGGACGGGTTCGAGGACCCCGTCGAGGAGCCGGACGGGGCCGGCTTCGGGCAGGGGCACGACCCCGGGTCCGGGGCCGCGACGCGGCCCGCGGAGGTCTGAGCGCGTCGCGGACGCGCCCCGCGGGAGCCCCTGGAGCGGCTAGTGCTGTGGCACTAGGCGACCTCGACGCCGTGGTCGCCGAGGAGGTCCGCCAGACCGCCGCGGTAGCCCTTGCCGCCGGCCACGAAGTCCCAGTCGCCGTTGGCGCGGCGCCGGAACGAACCCAGGACCAGGGCGGTTTCGCCCGGGCGGCCGTCGGAGACGTCCAGCGTGCCGAGCTCCGTGCCGTCGGCGGAGAGCAGCCGGATCCGGGCATCGGTGAACCCGGTCAGGTCGGCGTGCGGATCGGCCTCCGGGTCCACCGCGGCGACGAGGACCAGCCGGTCCGCGGTCTGCGGCAGGGCGTCGAAGGAGACCTCCAGCGCCGCCTTGTCGGGTGCCGCCTGCGCGCGGGCCCGTACCGAACCGTCCGGGGTCCGCGGGTTGTTGTAGAAGACGAGGTGGTCCTCGCTCAGGACCCGCCCGCCCTGGCAGACCAGCGCGCACACGTCCAGCACGACCGGGCCGGCCCAGGACATGCCCAGCACGTTGTGGTCCTCGGCGGCGGCGGCGTCCTCGGCGGCGGCGCTCTCGGGCGCGGATCCGGCCGCCCGCCGGCCCGGAGCACCGGCCGCCGAGCCGCCGGCCGGGCCCAGCCGCCCCCGCAGCCCGTGCTGGTGCAGGAGGTCCACCAGGGCGGTCCCGGGAACCAGTTCCAGCGGCTTGCCGTTGGCAAAGGTGTACGACCCGGGCCCGAAGGACGCGGTGGTGACCAGCACCCCCTTGTTCGCCCCCTTGTCCTGGACCGTGCCGTACAGATCGCGCACAGCCGTCGGCGGCACCGTGTTCCGGTAGCGCTTGACCTGCACCACGATCCGCCCGCCCCGGATCGGCGCCGGGTCCAGCGCCTCCACGTCCACCCCGCCGTCCCCCGACCGCTGCGTGGTCACCGCCTCCATGCCCATCGCCCGGAACAGCTCCGCGACCAGGTTCTCGAAGTCGATCGGGTCCATCGCGAAGAGGTCCGGCTCGTCCTCGTCCGTGCCGGCCGCGGGCCCGCCGTGGCTGACGACGCCCCCGCCGACCTCGTCGGGCCGGCGCCCGGGGCGCACCGCCGTCAGCTGGTCCGGGCGCGCCGACAACTGTCCGCCCAACCCCGACACCAGGCAGTCCACCGCGCTGACCTGCTCCAGCCGCAGCCCCGCGAAGGCACTGCGCGCCGCCGGCACCGTGCCGAGCACGAACTGCGCCTCCTGCCCGGTCACCGGATCGTGGCAGTCCACGAAGCCGTTGACCACGACGGAGTCCAGTACGCCGAACTCGTCCGCCGCGTACAGCTCGCGCACCACCAGCAGCATGCACTGCGCCAGCAGGTCCCGGTACAGCGCCCGCCGTTCCGTGACCGGGCGCGGCCTCACCTTGTCCTGGTCCGTGCTCGGCAGGTACTGAACCGACCTGGCCTCCGGCACCACCGCGTACCCGGGCAGCTCCCAGTCCAGCACCAGCTGGCGCGCGGCGGGGTCGTACGCGGCCGCCACCTGCCGCGGCAGCGCCTCGGGCCAGGCCGTCGAGGCGTACAGCGCGGCCGAGAAGTACTCCACGGCCGCCTCGGCATCGCCCGAGCGCAGGGCGTCGGCCAGCTCGGCGAGACCGCTGTTGTGCGCCCGCACCCCGGCGAGCTGCTCAGCCGCCCACCGGTCGTACTGCTGCCGGTGCGCGGCCAGCTGCTGCTGCCGCTGCACCTCCGCGGCGTTCGCGGCCTGCCAGGCCTGGGTGTACCGGGCGTGCGCCTCCCGCTCCGCCTGCGCCCGGTGGTTCGAGCCGATCGTCCAGCCGCTGCTCTGGTGCTGGAAGTCCTCGATGCGGGGCAGCGGCACCGGCTGCCCCAGGGTCCCGGGGTCGAACGGCTCCAGCTGCTCGGGCCGGACCAGGGAGGCCGTACGGAACGCCGGCGCCCGGCAGCCCGTGACCAGCAGGCCCTTGAGGGCGGCGACCTCGGCGTCGAGCTGAGCCGTCCGCCGCAGGGCCTCGGCCTCGCGGTACTGGCGGTGGTTCCGGTTCGCCTCCCGTTCGTAGGCGCGCTGCCGGCGCTCCGCCTCACGCTGCTGGACCAGCTGTGTCTGCTGCTGCCGGCGCTGGGCCTCGGCCCAGGTCCCGATCAATCCGCCCGACCGACGACTCATCAGCTGTGTACTCCCCCCACCAACACCGAGAGGGAAAACACTAGTCGGCATTCGGGTGGTACGTCCCCCGGGTCGTACCACCCGAACGCCTTCGTACGTCCTACAGCGCGGCACCTGCCAGCACGGTGACGGTGGCGGGCAGCACGGCTCCCGAGCCGTCACGCCGCGGGTCCACGGCCGGCAGCTCGGCCGGCGTGCCGTTCGCCGTCGCGGCACGGGCCGGGGCGTTGCCCGTCCACGCCAGCGTCAGCAGCTCCTCGCCCTTGAGGAACCGCTGGCAGCGCACGCCGCCGGTGGCCCGGCCCTTGCGCGGGAACTGGTCGAACGGGGTCAGCTTCCCGGACTGCACCGACCCGTCCAGCGTGCTGTGCGCGCCGGCCACCGTGAACACCATGGCCTCCCGCGACGGGTCCACCGCCGAGAAATGGATCACCTTGGCGCCGGCGGTGAGCTTGATGCCCGCCATACCGCCCGCCGGGCGGCCCTGCGGGCGCACCTGGCCCGCCGGGTAGCGCAGCAGCTGGGCGTCGTCGGTGATGAAGACCAGGTCCTCCTCGCCCGTGCGCAGCTCGACCGCGCCGACGATGCGGTCGCCCTCCTTGAGGGTGATGACCTCCAGCTCGTCCTTGTTGGCCGGGTAGTCGGGCACGACCCGCTTGACCACGCCCTGCTCGGTGCCGAGCGCCAGGCCCTGCGAGGACTCGTCCAGCGAGGTCAGGCAGACCACCTTCTCGTCGGGCTCCAGCCCGGAGAGGAACTCCGCCAGCGGGGCGCCTCCCGCCAGGTTCGGCGCGGCGTGGGTGTCCGGCAGCTGCGGCAGGTCGATCACCGGCAGGCGCAGCAGCCGCCCGTGGGAGGTGACCGCGCCGATGTCGCCGCGGGCCGTGGTCGCGACCTGCGAGACGATCAGGTCGTGCCTGGAGCGGGCGGCGCCCTCCTCCGCGACCACCGGCTCGCCGGTGGCGGTGCGCGCCAGCAGGCCCGTCGAGGACAGCAGGACGCGGCACGGGTCGTCCGCGACCTCCAGCGGGACGGCCGCGACCGAGGTGCCCGCCGACTCCAGCAGGACCGTACGCCGCTCGGTGCCGAACTTCTTCGCGACCGCGGCCAGTTCCGAGGAGACCAGCTTGCGCAGCTCGGCGTCGGACTCCAGGATCCGGGTGAGCTCCTCGATCTCGGTGGTCAGGCGGTCGCGCTCGGACTCCAGCTCGATGCGGTCGAAGCGGGTCAGCCGGCGCAGCGGGGTGTCCAGGATGTACTGGGTCTGGACCTCGCTCAGCGAGAAGCGCTCGATGAGCCGCTCCTTCGCCTGGGCCGAGTTGTCGCTGTCCCGGATGATCCGGATGACCTCGTCGATGTCGAGGAGGGCCACCAGCAGGCCCTCGACCAGGTGCAGCCGGTCGCGGCGCTTGCCGCGGCGGAACTCGCTGCGCCGGCGCACGACCTCGAAGCGGTGGTCGAGGTAGACCTCCAGCAGCTCCTTCAGGCCCAGCGTCAGCGGCTGGCCGTCGACCAGGGCGACGTTGTTGATGCCGAAGGACTCCTCCATCGGCGTCAGCTTGTAGAGCTGTTCCAGGACGGCCTCCGGGTGGAAGCCGTTCTTGATCTCGATGACCAGGCGCAGGCCGTGGGCGCGGTCGGTGAGGTCCTTGACGTCGGCGATGCCCTGGAGCTTCTTCGAGCCGACCAGGTCCTTGATCTTCGCGACGACCTTCTCGGGGCCGACCGTGAAGGGCAGTTCGGTGACGACCAGGCCCTTGCGGCGCGCGGAGACGTCCTCCACCGAGACCGTCGCGCGGATCTTGAAGGTGCCGCGGCCCTTCTCGTAGGCGTCCTTGATGCCCGACAGGCCCACGATCTTGCCGCCGGTGGGCAGGTCCGGGCCCGGCACGAAGCGCATCAGCGCCTCGAGATCGGCCTGCGGGTAGCGGATCAGGTGGCGCGCGGCCGCGATGACCTCGCCCAGGTTGTGCGGCGGCATGTTGGTGGCCATGCCGACCGCGATCCCGGAAGCGCCGTTGACCAGCAGGTTCGGGTACGCGGCGGGCAGTGCGACCGGCTCCCGCTCCTGGCCGTCGTAGTTGGCGATGAAGTCGACGGTGTCCTCGTCGATCGACTCCGTCATCAGGGACGTGGCGTCGGCCATGCGGCACTCGGTGTAACGCATGGCGGCCGGCGGGTCGTCGTTGCCGAGGGAACCGAAGTTGCCGTGGCCGTCGACGAGCGGGAGCCGCATGGAGAAGGGCTGGGCCATGCGCACGAGGGCGTCGTAGATCGACGCGTCGCCGTGCGGGTGGAGCTTGCCCATGACCTCGCCGACGACGCGGGCGCACTTCACGTACCCGCGGTCGGGCCGCAGGCCCATCTCGTTCATCTGGTAGACGATGCGCCGGTGCACCGGCTTCATGCCGTCCCGGGCGTCGGGCAGGGCGCGGGAGTAGATCACCGAGTACGCGTACTCGAGGAAGGAGCCCTGCATCTCGTCGACGACGTCGATGTCGAGGATGTTCTCCTCGAACTCCTCCGGCGGCGGGGTCTTCGTGCTGCGGCGGGCCATCGCTGCGCGGCTCCTTAACCAAGAAAGATGGTGTGCTGGGGGTCTGGCTGGGTCGGACGGGGTCCGTGGTGGTGCGGTGTCGGTGCGGTGGATCGGGGTGGTGTCCGGCGGATCTGGTGACAGGGGCTGACGTGGGTCGTCGCGACCATTGTGGCCCGAGGCACCGACAGCCCCGACTCCGACCCTGGCGTGCGCCGGGAACTTCTCCGGTGCCCGGCGCGCTTGCATACAGTGGCAGGTCTGACGGAATTCTCTGCATCGCGATCGAAGGGACCACATGCCCATGGGTCACACGGCCACAGCCCAGGCCGGCTCCGGCGGCCTGACAGCGACGGAACACCGGCTGGCCAACGGCCTGCGCGTGGTGCTGTCCGAGGATCACCTGACCCCGGTCGCCGCGGTCTGCCTCTGGTACGACGTCGGCTCGCGCCACGAAGTCAAGGGACGTACCGGTCTGGCTCACCTCTTCGAGCACCTGATGTTCCAGGGCTCCGCGAGCGTACCCGGCAACGGCCACTTCGAGATGGTCCAGGGTGCGGGCGGGTCCCTGAACGGCACGACCAGCTTCGAGCGCACCAACTACTTCGAGACCATGCCGGCCCACCAGCTGGAGCTCGCGCTCTGGCTCGAGGCCGACCGGATGGGCTCGCTGCTGACCGCCCTGGACGACGAGTCCATGGAGAACCAGCGGGACGTCGTCAAGAACGAGCGCCGCCAGCGCTACGACAACGTCCCCTACGGCACGGCGTTCGAGCGGCTGACCGCGCTCGCCTACCCCGAGCCCCACCCGTACCACCACACCCCGATCGGCTCGATGGCCGACCTGGACGCGGCCTCGCTGGAGGACGCGCGCGCGTTCTTCCGCACCTACTACGCGCCGAACAACGCGGTGCTGTCGGTGGTCGGCGACATCGATCCGGCCGAGACGCTGGCCTGGATCGAGAAGTACTTCGGCACCATCCCCTCCCACGACGGCAAGCTGCCGCCGCGCGACGGCACGCTGCCGGACACCATGGGCGCCGAGCAGCGCGAGGAGATCGTCGAGGACGTCCCCGCCCGCGCGCTGATGGCGGCCTACCGGCTCCCCCACGACGGCACGCGCGAGTGCGACGCCGCGGACGTGGCCCTGACCGTCCTGGGCGGCGGCGAGTCCTCCCGCCTGCACAACCGCCTGGTACGCCGCGACCAGACGGCCGTGGCGGCCGGCTTCGGCATGCTCCGGCTGGCCGGCGCGCCCTCGCTGGGCTGGCTGGACGTGAAGACCTCCAGCGGGGTCGAGGTGCCCTCCATCGAGGCGGCCGTGGACGAGGAGCTCGCGCGGTTCGCCGCCGAGGGCCCGACCGCCGAGGAGATGGAGCGCGCGCAGGCCCAGCTGGAGCGCGAATGGCTGGACCGGCTGGGCACGGTGGCCGGCCGCGCCGACGAACTGTGCCGCTTCGCGGTGCTGTTCGGCGACCCGCAGCTGGCCCTGACCGCCGTCCAGCGACTGCTGGACATCACGGCCGAGGAGGTGCAGGCCGTGGCCGCGGCCCGGCTGCGCCCCGACAACCGCGCGGTGCTGGTGTACGAGCCGCTCGCGGCCGACGCCGGTGACGGCGCCGACGACTCCGACGCGACCGAGAACGAGAACGAGGGGGCGGAGCAGTGAGCGACACCGCAGCCGTCACGATGACCTTCCACCCGCGCCCCCAGGCCGGGCAGCCCCGGCCGTGGGCCTTCCCGGCCCCCGAGCGCGGTGCCCTGCCCAACGGCCTGACGGTGCTGCGCTGCCACCGGCCGGGCCAGCAGGTGGTGGCCGTCGAGGTCAACCTCACCGCCCCGCTGGACGCCGAGCCGAAGGGCCTGGACGGCGTGGCGACGATCATGGCCCGCGCCCTGTCGGAGGGGACCGACAAGCACACCGCCGAGGAGTTCGCCGCCGAGCTGGAGCGCTGCGGCGCCACCCTCGACGCGCACGCCGACCACCCGGGCGTGCGCGTGTCGCTGGAGGTGCCCGCCTCCAGGCTGTCGAAGGCCATGGGCCTGCTCGCGGAGGCCCTGCGGGCGCCCGCCTTCTCCGACAGCGAGATCGACCGCCTGGTGCGCAACCGCCTCGACGAGATCCCGCACGAGCTGGCCAACCCGCAGCGCCGCGCCGCCAAGGAGCTCTACCGCCAGCTCTTCCCGGCCGACCTGCGGATGTCCCGCCCGCGCCAGGGCACCGAGGAGACGGTGGCCCGGATCGACTCCGCGGCCGTGCGCGCCTTCTACGAGGCCCACGTGCGCCCCGCCACCGCCACCGCGGTGGTCGTCGGCGACCTGACCGGCATCGACCTGGACGCCGTGCTGGCGGACACCCTGGGCGCCTGGACGGGCACCCCGGGCCGGCCCGTGGAGGTGCCGGCGGTGACCGCCGACGACACCGGCCGCGTGGTCATCGTCGACCGGCCCGGAGCGGTCCAGACGCAGCTGCTCATCGGCCGGATCGGGCCGGACCGGCACGAGACCGTCTGGGCGGCCCAGGTGCTCGGCACGTACTGCCTGGGCGGCACCCTCACCTCGCGCCTGGACAAGGTGCTGCGCGAGGAGAAGGGCTACACCTACGGCGTGCGCGCCTTCGGCCAGGTGCTGCGCTCCACGGCCGACGGCCGTGGAGCGTCGATGCTCGCCATCAGCGGCTCGGTGGACACCCCCAACACCGGCCCGGCCCTGGACGACCTGTGGAAGGTGCTGCGCACCCTCGCCGAGGGCGGCCTGACCGACGCCGAACGGGACGTCGCCGTGCAGAACCTGGTGGGCGTGGCCCCGCTGAAGTTCGAGACGGCCGCGGCCGTCTCCGGCACGCTGGCGGACCAGGTGGAGCAGGAGCTCCCGGACGACTACCAGGCCCGGCTGTACGCGCAGCTGGCCGCGACCGGGACGGTCGAGGCGACCACGGCGGTCGTGAAGGCCTTCCCCGTCGACCGTCTGGTCACGGTGCTGGTGGGCGACGCGGCGCAGATCGAGGCGCCGGTGCGGGCGCTCGGGATCGGCGAGGTCACGGTCGTCACCAACTGACGTTCGTTCAGAGCCCGTCGGCGTAGGAGCGGCGGGCGAATGAAGGGGCTTCGGCGGCTTGTCCGCCGAAGCCCCTTCTGTCCGTTTGGCCCGGAGATTGGCTTATGCGGTGTGGCGTGCGCAACAAAAGGCCGTGACCATTTGGTGATTGACTGATGATCCGCCTAGCGTCGGCCGTGCTGTCCGTCAGTTGTACGAGCCGCACCCGCGGCACCGGGCAGCGATCGCCGAGTCCCCGTCAGGCGCGAGCCTGGGGAGCCGGGGACCCACACGTCCCTGGGGTGAATCGGGCCGCCTCGCCAGAGGGGCCCGTAGGAGACCTTCCTGCTCCGAACCCGTCAGCTAACCCGGTAGGCGAGAAGGAAGGAAAGGATCAGCCTCTCCATGGCCTTTGGCAGCCGCGCCTCCGGTAAGCACCGTGGTTCCAGCCGTCTGAGCCGCAAGACCGCCGGTTACGCCGGTGTGGCGGCCCTCGCGACCACCGGTGTCGTGGGCACCCTCGCGGGCCCGGCGTTCGCCGCCTCGGACAACACCGCCTTCTCCGGCGAGGACACCGGGCTGAACGCGGTCGTCACCGCCGCGGACGTGGCGGGCGACGTCGAGGCCCAGGCCGAGGCCCAGCAGGCCGCTGCCGAGGCAGCCGCCGCCAAGGAGAAGGCCGAGGCCGACGCGAAGGCCCGGGCCGCCGAGGCCAAGCAGAAGGCCGAGGAGAAGGCGAAGGCCGAGCGCGAGGCCGCCGAGCGCGCTGCCCGCGAGGAGGAGCGCAAGCGCCTCAACACCTTCGTCTCCCCGCTCGACGACTCCTACGTCTCCACCCAGTACCGCGCGGGCGGCGGCATGTGGTCCTCCGGCAGCCACACCGGCATCGACTTCCACGCCGCCTCCGGCACCTCGGTGCACGCGGTGGGCGCCGGCACCGTGGTCGAGGCCGGCTGGGGCGGCGCCTACGGCAACAACGTCGTCATCAAGCACAACGACGGCACCTACACGCAGTACGGCCACATGTCCTCGCTGAACGTCTCCGTCGGCCAGCAGGTCACCCCGGGCCAGCAGATCGGCCTGTCGGGCTCCACCGGCAACTCCAGCGGCCCGCACCTGCACTTCGAGGCCCGCACCGGCGCCTCCTACGGCTCGGACATCGACCCGATCTCGTACCTGCGCTCGCACGGCGTCGACGTCTGATCGAGGCGCGTCGACACGCGTCCGCGCACACGCTCCGCCCGAAGGCCCCGGCTCACCGAGCCGGGGCCTTCGGCGTCGTGACGAGCTCCGTGACGAGCTCTGTGGGGGCGCGGCGCGGGCGTCGAGGCCGGCGTCGTGACGGGTGGCGCGGCGCGTGGCCGTAAATACCTGTGATTTCCGGCCGCGCTCGGAAAATTCCACCGGTTGTCATAGAGTCACCGTACGATCCCAGTACGGTCACGGCATTTGTCGCCGGCAATCGGAAAAAGCGGAGGTCCGGCCTTGCGTATTCCCGCGCACGCGGTATGCACTGCAATCCGCGACGACATCGTCTCCGGAGCGTTCGAACCGGGCGGCAGGCTGACCGAGGAGGTGCTGGCCCGCCGCTACGGCGTCTCGCGCGTCCCGGTCCGCGAGGCGCTGCGGACCCTGGAGTCCGAGGGCTTCGTGACCACCCGTCGGCACGCGGGCGCCTGCGTCGCCGAGCCCACCGAGCAGGAGGCGGCCGACCTGCTGGAGCTGCGGATGCTGCTGGAGCCGCTGGCGGCCTCGCGGGCCGCCCGCCGGCGTACCGAGGGCCACCTCAAGGTGCTGCGGGGGCTGGTCAGACTGGGTCAGGAGCGGGCCAGGCAGGGCCGGGGCGAGGACCTGCGGGCGCTGGGGAGCTGGTTCCACGAGACCCTGGCGCAGGCCTCCGCCAGCCCCGGGCTGATCGCGCTGCTGGCCCAGATGCGGCACAAGGTCGCCTGGATGTACGTCGTGCAGGCGCCGGCCCGGCCGGTGGAGTGCTGGGCGGAGCACGGCGCGATCGTGGACGCGGTGGCGCGCGGGGACGCCGAGCGCGCGAAGGCGCTGACGGTGCTCCACGCCGAGCGGACGACCGGGGCCTACCGGCTGCGGGTGAGGACTTCGCAACCTGCCGTAAACACGGCGAGCGGTTCCCTTTAACAGGAGCGGCGTATGAATAAGGGGATGCCGCGTGCCCCGGCTTTTCCCGCAGGCCCCGTATTTCTCCGCGCCGACGACGCGAATTCAGAACGCCCCGGAATTCGCATGGCCCGGGCAGGGGAGTGGAAAACAGAGGAGCCGCGGTCCCGGAATTCTCCGGACGCCGCGGCTCCACCGTCCGTGCGGTGTGAACCCGAAGGGGTCAGACGGTCTCGGGGAGCTCCTCCAGTCCCTCCGCGACCAGCTTCGCCAGGCGGTCCAGGGCCACCTCGGCGCCCTCGGCGTCGGAGGCCAGGACGATCTCCTCGCCGCCCTGGGCGCCCAGGCCGAGCACCGCCAGCATGGAGGCGGCGTTGACGGGGTTCCCGTCGGCCTTGGCGATGGTCACCGGGACGCCGGAAGCGGTCGTGGCGCGGACGAAGATCGAGGCGGGACGGGCGTGCAGGCCCTCGGCCCAGCCGACGTTGACGCGGCGCTCTGCCATGGTGATGCCCTTCAGGTTCTCACTGTTGTCTAGACCAGTCTCTCACGACGCCCCGAGTGCTCCCACCGGCCTCCGGCCGACCTCCTGACCCGGTTCTCCCGCCGCTCGACGTACCCCAGCTTGCACCGGTTCGCGCGGCGCCGCCGGATGCGCCGCGCAGGAGCCTTCCCGACCGTCCTGGCCTTAAGATCACCGCATGACCACTGCGTCGGACCCCTCGTACCCGGCCCACTGGGAGGCCGACGTCGTCCTGCGCGACGGCGGCACGGCCCGGATCAGGCCCATCACCACCGAGGACGCCGGGCGGCTGGTCAGCTTCTACGACCAGGTCTCCGACGAGTCGAAGTACTACCGCTTCTTCGCCCCCCACCCCCGGCTCTCCGACCGCGACGTGCACCGCTTCACGCACCACGACTACGTGGACCGCGTCGGCCTCGCGGCCACCGTCGGCGAGGAGTTCATCGGCACCGTCCGCTACGACCGCATCGGCCCCGACGGCCGCCCCGCCTCCGCCCCCGCCGACGAGGCCGAGGTCGCCTTCCTCGTCCAGGACGCCCACCAGGGCCGCGGCGTCGCCTCCGCCCTGCTGGAGCACATCGGCGCGGTCGCCCGGGAGCGGGGCATCCGCCGGTTCGCGGCGGAGGTGCTGCCCGCCAACACCAAGATGATCAAGGTGTTCACGGACGCCGGCTACCAGCAGAAGCGCAGCTTCGAGGACGGCTCCGTCCACCTCACCCTCGACCTCGAACCCACCGCCGAGTCCCTCGCCGTGCAGCGCGCCCGCGAACAGCGCGCCGAGGCCCGTTCCGTGCAGCGGCTGCTGGCCCCCGGCTCGGTCGCGGTGGTCGGAGTCAGTCGCTCCGGCGCCGGCGTCGGCGCGGCGGCCCTGCGCAACCTGCGCGACAGCGGCTTCCGCGGCCACCTGTACGCCGTGAACGAGGCGCGCGCCCCCGGGACCGAAGGGGACCTGCTGGAGGGCGTCCGGGCCCACCGCTCGCTCCGCGAGATCGACGCCCCCGTCGACCTCGCCGTCGTCGCGGTCCCCGCCGGGCGCGTCCCGCAGGTGGTGGCCGACTGCGGCGAGCACGGCGTCCAGGGGCTCGTCGTCCTGTCCGCCGGATACGGGGAGTCCGGCCCGGCCGGGCTCGACCGGCAGCGCGAACTGGTCCGCCAGGTGCGCTCGTACGGGATGCGGCTGATCGGGCCGAACGCCTTCGGCGTGATCAACACCGCCCCGGAGGTGGGCCTGAACGCCTCGCTCGCCCCCGTCCCGGCCCCCGTCCCCGGCCGGATCGGCCTCTTCACGCAGTCCGGCGCGATCGGCATAGCGCTGCTGGCCGCGCTGCTGCGGCGCGGCGAGGGCCTGTCGTCCTTCGTCTCCGCCGGCAACCGGGCCGACGTCTCCGGCAACGACATCCTCCAGTACTGGTACGAGGACGAGGCCACCGACGTGGCCCTCATGTACCTCGAAACCCTCGGCAACCCGCGCAAGTTCACCCGCCTCGCCCGCCGCACCGCCGCCGTCAAGCCGGTCGTCGTCGCCAAGGGCGGCCGCCACACCCCGGCCGGCCACGTGGTCCCCGGGACCAGGCTGCCGGAGGCCACCGTCTCCGCGCTGCTGCGGCAGGCGGGCGTGATACGGGTCGACACCGTGACCGAGCTGGTGGACGTCGGGCTGCTGCTCGCCTCGCAGCCGGTGCCGGCCGGGCCGCGCGTGGCGATCCTCGGCAACTCGGAGTCCCTCGGCTTCCTCACCTACGACGCCTGCCTGGCCCAGGGCCTGCGCCCCGGCGCCCCGCGCGACCTGACCACCGCGGCCACCCCGGCGGACTTCGGCCGGGCCGTGGCCGACGCCCTGGCCTCCGACGCCCACGACGCGGTGGTCGTCACCGCCATCCCGTGGGTGGACGAGGAGGTGAGCGCCGGCGCCGACGACCTGGCCGACGCGCTGCGCGACGCCGTGGCCGCGCACCCCGGCAAGCCGGTGGCGGTCGTCCACGTGGAGCTGGCCGACTTCGTCGCGGCCCTCTCCCGCGCCGACGTCCGCATCCCCGCCTACCCGGCCGCCGA
Organism: Streptomyces sp. NPDC029014; assembly: GCF_055564695.1. NCBI lineage: Bacteria > Bacillati > Actinomycetota > Actinomycetes > Kitasatosporales > Streptomycetaceae > Streptomyces > Streptomyces sp. NPDC029014. Next base: position 18,751 of record NZ_JBVHVT010000084.1, on the reverse strand, counting down.
GCGGGCCGTACGGGCCGTCGCCGAAGCCGTGCACTACGGGCAGTGGCGGCGGGCCGACGCCGAGTCCGGCCACGTCCCCGAGTACGAGAACATCGACGAGGCCGGGGCCGCCGCCCAGCTCGCCGGGCTGCTGGCCGAGGTCGGCGACGGCGACGGCGTGCTCACCCTCGCCGAGGCCGACGCCGCCGCCCTGCTCGCGCGGTACGGGATCCGGGTGCTGCCGACCCTGTCCGCGCCCACCGCCGACGCCGCGGTCAAGGCCGCCGAAGTCCTCGGCTACCCGGTGGCGCTCAAGACCACCGCCCCGCACCTGCGCCACCGGGCCGACCTCGGCGGCGTACGCCTCGACCTGGCCAACGAGGCCGCGCTGCGCCGCGCGTACGGCGAGCTCACCGCCCTGCTCGGCTCGCCGGCCGAGCTGCTGCCCGTGGTCCAGGCCATGGTCCCGCGGGGCGTGGACACCGTCGTGCGGTCCGTCATCGACCCCGCCGCCGGCGCCGTCCTCTCCTTCGGGCTCGCCGGCGTCGCCTCCGAGCTGCTCGGCGACACCGCCCACCGGATCGTGCCGGCCACCGACCGGGACGTCGCCGGACTGATCCGGTCCATCCGGGCAGCGCCGCTCCTCTTCGGCTGGCGCGGCAGCGACCCCGTCGACACCCCCGCCCTGGAGGAGCTCCTCCTGCGCCTCTCCCGCCTCGTGGACGACCACCCCGAGGTGGTCGGCGTCACCCTGGAACCCGTGGTCGTCGCCACCGAGGGCCTGTCGGTGCTGAGCGCCACGGTCCGCCTCGCCCGTCCGCCCGCCCGCACCGATCTCGGTCCCCGGACGCTCCCCAGCTACTGAGCGCGTCCGGGGCGGCCGGGGCGCCCCGTGCGGGCCTTAGGATGGACCCCATGGCGAAATCCGGTACGACGACCCAGGGGCTGCGCGCGGCGATCGAGCGCAGCGGCTACTACCCGGCCCTCGTGGCCGAGGCCGTGGAGGCCGCGGTGGGCGGCGAGCCGATCTCGTCGTACCTGGTCCACCAGGAGACGACGTTCGACTCCAACGAGGTGCGCCGGCACGTGACGGTGCTGGTCCTGACCGGCAACCGGTTCATCGTGAGCCACACCGACGAGCAGGCCGCCGACGCCGGGTCCCCGTCGCCCTACGCGACCACCTCCACCGAGTCCGTGAAGCTGTCCGGGATCTCCTCGGTGGTGCTCAGCCGCGTCGTCGCCAACCCCGAGTCCTACACCCCGGGCACCCTGCCCCGCGAGGTGGTCCTGACCATCGGCTGGGGCGCGGTCTCCCGCATCGACCTGGAGCCCGCCGCCTGCGGCGACCCGAACTGCGACTCCGACCACGGCTACACCGGCAACTCCACCGCCGACGACCTCAGCCTGCGCGTGAGCGAGGCCGGCGACGGCCCCGAGGCGGTCCGCCAGACCCTGCTCTTCGCCCAGGCGCTCTCGGAGGCGACCGCGGCGACCGCCTCCTCCGCCCGCTGATGTCCTACTCCGCACCCGCGAACTGGGACGAGCCCGAGCTGCTGGACCTGGCCGGCGCCCCCGTCCCGCAGTACGGGACGGGCTCGCTCGCCGACCTGCTGCCGACCCTCGTGGCCGGCCAGGGGGTCCCCGGGTTCACCGCCGCCATCACCGAGCTGACGCCGGCCGACCGCAACTGCGTGTTCCTGGTCGACGGCATGGGCTGGGAGCAGATCAAGGCCCACCCGGACGAGGCCCCGTACCTGACCTCCCTGCTGGGCACCTCGCGCGGCGGCACCGGCCGCCCGATCACCGCGGGCTTCCCGGCGACCACCGCCACCTCGCTGGCCTCCGTCGGCACCGGCCTCCCGCCGGCCCGCCACGGCCTGCCCGGCTACGCGGTCCGCAACCCGGCCACCGGCGAGCTGATGAACCAGCTGCGCTGGAACCCGTGGACCCCGCCCGCGCCCTGGCAGCCGTACCCGACCGTCTTCCGGCTGGCGGACGAGGCCGGGGTGGTCACCGCCCAGGTGTCCTCGCCCACCTTCGCGAACACCCCGCTCACCAAGATCGCGCTGAGCGGCGGCAGCTTCGTCGGCCGGATGACCGGCGAGGAGCGCATGGACCTGGCGGCCGAGCGCCTCGCCGCCGGGGACCGCTCGCTGGTCTACACCTACTTCAGCGAGCTCGACGGGGCCGGGCACCGGCACGGCGTGGACTCCGACGCCTGGCGCGGCCAGCTGATGTACGTCGACCGGCTCGTGCAGCGGCTCGCCGAGCAGCTCCCGCCGCGCACCGCGCTGTACGTCACCGCCGACCACGGCATGGTGGACGTCCCGTTCGACGAGGACTCCCGGATCGACTTCGACGAGGACTGGGAGCTGGGCGCGGGCGTGGCCCTGCTCGGCGGCGAGGGCCGGGCCCGGCACGTGTACGCGGTCCCGGGCGCCGAGGTCGACGTGCTGACCGTGTGGCGCGAGGTGCTCGGCGACCGGTTCTGGATCGCGAGCCGTGAAGAGGCCCTGGAACTGGGCTGGTTCGGCCCGCCGGGGGAGTGCGACGAGCGCGTCCTCGGCCGGATCGGCGACGTGGTCGCGGCCGCGCACGCCGATGTCGCGATCACCGCGTCCGTGAACGAGCCCAACGAGTCGGGGCTCGCCGGCATGCACGGTTCCATGACCGCGGCCGAGCAGCTCGTCCCGCTGCTCGAAGTGCGGACCTGACCGGCTCGACCACCCCGCCCGACTCCGATCCGACCCGCGGGGCCGCCCGGCCCCGCACCCTGCCTGACCACGACCCGGAAGGTCCCGTTTCCTCCATGCCTGAACTGGTGTTTTTCTCCGGCACGATGGATTGCGGGAAGAGTACCCTCGCGCTCCAGATCGGGCACAACCGCTCGGCGCGGGGGCTGCAGGGCATGATCTTCACGCGAGACGACCGCGCCGGGCAGGGCAAGCTCTCCTCCCGCCTCGGCCTGGTGACGGAGGCGGTCGAGGCCGCCCCGGGCATGGACCTGTACGCCTTCCTCGTGACGCAGATGTCGCAGGGCGGCAAGGTCGACTACGTGATCGTGGACGAGGCGCAGTTCCTCGCCCCCGAGCAGATCGACCAGCTCGCCCGGGTCGTGGACGACCTGGGGCTGGACGTCTTCGCCTTCGGCATCACCACGGACTTCCGCACCAAGCTGTTTCCCGGCTCGCAGCGGCTGATCGAGCTCGCGGACCGGATCGAGACCCTCCAGGTGGAGGCCATGTGCTGGTGCGGGGCCCGCGCCACGCACAACGCCCGCACGGTCGGCGGCGAGATGGTCGTGGAGGGCGAGCAGGTCGTCGTCGGCGACGTCAGCCGGTCGCCGGAGGAGGTCGGCTACGAGGTGCTGTGCCGCCGCCACCACCGGCGCCGCATGACGAGCGCCGCGGCCCACGCGGCCGCGATCTCCCCGGACGTCCTGCCGGTCAACCCGGCCTGACGGCCGCCGCCGCGCGCGGCCCCCGGGGGCGCCGCGGCCGCGGGGCCCGGTCCGGCCGTCAGTAGCCGTTGCCGGGGCGGAGTTCGACGAGGGCGAGGACCGCGCCCTCCGGGTCCGCGACGGTGGCGACCCGGCCGGTGAGGCCCTCGCGGGGCGGCTGGACCACGCGCCCGCCCAGCCGGTGCACCAGGGCGGCGGCCGCGTCGGCGTCGTCGACGGCGAAGTACGTCATCCAGTGCGGGCCGCGGTCGTGCGGGAGGGAGCGCCCGACGCCGTGCACGGCGGCGACCGGTCGGCCGTCCAGCAGCAGGGTCAGGTAGTCGAAGTCGGCGGTCGTGGCGGCCGGGGTCGCCGAGGCGGGGGCCATGGTGCGCTGCACGGCCTCGTGGCCGAAGACGTGCTCGTAGAACTTGCCGACGGTCGAGGTGTCCTGGGTGACCAGCTCGGCCCACACGGGGGTGCCGTGGACGCCGGAGAGCCGGGTTCCGACGCGCTCGTCGGCCTGCCAGAGCCCGAAGACCGCCCCCAGCGGGTCGGAGCAGATCGCCGTCCGGCCCGCGGCGCCGGCGTCGAGCGGTCCCACGGCGACCGTGCCGCCGCAGGAGCGGACGGCCTCGGCCGCCGTGTCGGCGTCGTCGGTGGCGAAGTACGTCGTCCAGGCCACCGGAAGGTGCCGGTCCGGCGGCATCTCGCCGATCCCGGCGACCTCCTGTCCGCCGAGCAGGGCGCGGACGAACGGGCCGAAGGGCTCGGGGCCGGGCTCGTACTCCCAGCCGAAGAGGTCGGCGTAGAAGGCCTCGGTGCTCCCGAGGCCGTGCACCATCAGACTCGACCAGCACGGGGTGCCGGGTGGGCGCCGCGTCGCGTGTGCTGCCTCGGTCATGTCAGCAGTCTCCTCCCTCGTGGGGCTGTGCCGGACCAGATGGTTGCACTCCGGCGGGTCCGGCGCGCCCCGACCGGCCGGGATTCGCCGGAGCGGGGGTAGATGACCGAATCGGTGCGGCCTGTCGGTATCGGGCTTGTTACGCGGGCCGCGGGGCGGGGAGGAAGATGGCTGCATGACTGCGAACTCTGCGATTCTCTCCGCCGCCGAGCTGGCGGCCGAGCTGGCCGGCCCGCGGCCGCCGGTGCTGCTGGACGTCCGCTGGCAGCTGGGCGGCCCCGACCTGCGGTCCGCGTACGAGGCCGGCCACCTGCCGGGTGCGGTGTACGTCGACCTCGACCGCGAACTGGCTGGTCCGCCGGGGGTGGGCGGGCGCCACCCGCTGCCGGACCCGGACGAGTTCGGGGCGGTGATGCGCCGGGCGGGCGTGAGCGCGGACGCGGATGTGGTCGTGTACGACGGGGGCCTGGGCTGGGCCGCGGCCCGCGCGTGGTGGCTGTTGCGCTGGACGGGGCACCCGCGGGTCCGGGTGCTGGACGGGGGCCTGGCCGCGTGGACCGCGGCGGATGGTGTGCTGACGGACGAGCCGCCGACGCCTGTACAGGGCGATTTCAAGCCAAGTCCGGGAGCTGTCGGTCTGCTCGACGCGGACGCGGCGGCGGCCCTCGCACGCAGCGGGATCCTGCTGGACGCGCGGGCGGGGGAGCGTTACCGGGGCGAGGTGGAGCCGATCGACCCGGTCGGCGGGCACATCCCCGGGGCGGTGTCGGCGCCGACGACGCAGAACGCCGGCCCGGACGGGCTGTTCCTGCCCGCGCAGGAGCTGCGGGCCCGTTTCGCCGGGCTGGGCGCGGACGGCTCCGTGCCGGTGGGCGTGTACTGCGGTTCGGGCGTCTCGGGGGCGCACGAGGTGCTGGCCCTGGAGGTGGCCGGGATCCCGGCGGCGCTGTACGCCGGCAGCTGGTCGGAATGGTCCTCGGACCCGGAGCGGCCGGTGGCCACGGGGCCGGACCCGCAGTAGCCGGGGGACGGTCGCGGGGAAGCGGGGGGGGGGGGGGGGGGGGGGGGGGGGGGGGAGGGGGGGGGGGGGGGGGGGGGGGGGGGGTGGTGGGTGGGGGGGGGGG
>NZ_JBVHVT010000084.1:0-13295 GCF_055564695.1 Streptomyces sp. NPDC029014 | reverse complement strand
TCTCCCTCCCCTCCCCCCCCCCCCCCCCCCCCCCGCACCCCCCCCCCCCCCCCCCCCCCCCCCCCCCCCCCCCCCCCCCCCCCCCCCCCCCCCGGCGTTCGAGGGCGGTTACTCCTGCTTCTTGCGGCGGGTGCCGAAGACGATCTCGTCCCAGCTCGGGACCGCCGCGCGGCGGCCGGGGCGGACGCCGTCGGCCTCCGCCTGCCGGTCGGTGGTGCCCGTCAGGCGGTCGCGGTGGCCGGCCACCGTCCGCGGCATGAGGACGTCCGCGTACGCACTGCCCGCGCCCGCGGAGGCGGCCGGGGGCTCCTCGGCCTCCGCCTCCTCGGCCGGGGGTTCCTCGCGCTCGGGGACCACGAGGTCCCCGCGGAAGCTCGGCACCGCCTCCAGCAGGCTGGTCAGCGTGTCCCGCTCCTCTTCCGGCTCCGGTGCGGGCGCCACGGGGCGCTCCGGCCGGTCGAGGGTGCGGTCGAGCGGCCGGTCCCGGGGCAGCCGGGCGATCCTCGGCACGAACGGGTAGCTCGGCTCCGGGGCGGTCGGCAGGTCGTCGGCCTCGCCGATCAGGGCGCGGGCCTCGTCGTCCACGGCCACGACCAGTCGGCGCGGCGGGTCGTAGGTCCAGCTCGCCGAGTGGGTCTCGTTCACGACCCGGTAGACCAGCAGGACCTCCCAGGTGCCGTCGTCGCGGCGCCAGGAGTCCCACTGGACGGAGTCCTTGTCGACCCCCCGCAGCAGCAGTCGTTCCTGTACGGCCTCGCCGAGCTGGGGTCCGGTGTTCTCACCGGGGCGGCGGACGGGGGTCTTGCGGGCCCGCTCCGCCATGAACGCGCGCTCGGCGAGCACCGGGCCCTCGAAGCGGCGTACGCGGTCGACGGGGATGCCGGCGAGCTGAGCGACCTCCTCCGCGGAGGCGCCGGCCCGTATGCGCGCCTGGATGTCGCGGGGGCGGAGGTGGCTCTCCACCTCGATCTCGATCTGGTTCAGGCGCGCGCGGTCGTTGCGCACGGCAGCCCGAAGCCGCTCGTCGATCGGAAGCGTGTACTCCGTGCTGTCCGCAGCCTTGAGCACCAGTCGTGTGCCGTCATTCGAGACGGCCACGACACGCAGTTCGGGCATGGGGACCTCCCGGGTGGTGCCTGCCGACGTCACGTGCGTCGCTGCTTCCGCTAGTCGAGTGTGGCCTGCCCGGGTGCAGCCTGCCACAACCTTGCCGAGTTCAACCGGCGTGTCGGGCATGCGCCCTTGATCGCCGTTATGGCACGGTTACCTGTTGGGTACGCACAGTGACCAGATGGTTACTGTGCGCAGCAGGCGCCCGTGCAATGCCGCGGCATCACCGGTCCGAGTGCCGCTCTCTCCGTCAACCGGCCCCCTCTCCTGGGTCCGGACAGCCGAAAGGAAGGACGACCCCAGGCGTCGCCACAGTACTCCATTCGGGCCACCGCGGTGGACCGCCGCGCCGCCGAACTTGCGGGTGTCGGCGGCTGTTGGGCTGCCCGGATCGCGTCCGACCTGCAATCGTGCCCGATTTCAGGTGCCTTGGTGCACAGAATCCGCAGAAACGGAGTCATCCGCTTCGCTCGGCAGTCGTGTGACTGCCGGGAGCGACGGGGTGCGAGAGCCCAAGAGTGGTGGGACACACACCGGGTGACGGCGAGACAGGACCGGACGGGCGGGACCCCGTTCCGACCCGGCCCGCCACCGGGCCGCCCCCACCGGCCCGGCCCGACCCCGCGCGACTCGCGCCGCGCGGTGTCGGACCCGGTCCCGCGGCGGGGCTCAGTCGCCCAGCACCCGCCTCAGGTAGTCGTTGCCGAAGAGCCGGTCCGGGTCCAGCCGGTCCCGCAGCGCGGTGAACTCGCCGAACCTCGGGTAGGCCTCCGCGAAGTAGGCGGCGTCCCGCGTGTGCACCTTGCCCCAGTGCGGTCGCCCGCCGTACGCGGTGAAGATGCGCTCGGCGGCGGTGAAGTAGGCCTGGTACGGGGTGCCCTTGTACATGTGCACGGCGATGTACGCGGTCTCCCGCCCCGAGGCCGTGGACAGCGCGATGTCGTCCGCCGGGGCGGTGCGCACCTCCACGGGGAAGCTGATGCGCAGCCGGGAGCGGTCGACCATCGCCTTGAGCTCCCGCAGCGCCTCGACGGCGCGCTCGCGCGGAAGGGCGTACTCCATCTCCACGAACCGCACCCGGCGCGGGCTGGTGAACACCTTGTACGGAATGTCGGTGTAGCTGCGCGCGGACAGGGCGCGGCTGGCGAGACGGGCGATGCCGGGGATGGCGGCGGGGACCGCGCGGCCCAGGGAGTTGACGGCCTGGAAGACGCCGTTGGACAGCAGCTCGTCCTCGACCCAGCCGCTCACCGGCCCGAGCGGGGCGGCGGGGCCCTGGCTGCGGTTGTTGCGCTTGGTGTTGCAGTTGCCGGTGTGGGGGAACCAGTAGAACTCGAAGTGCTCGTTCTCCGCGAAGTGCTCCTCGAACTCCGCGGTCACCCGGTCGAAGCGCATCGGCTCCTCGCGGGCGTTCAGGAAGAACAGCGGCTCGACGCCGAAGGTGATCGCGGTGACGACGCCCAGCGCTCCGAGGCCGATCCGGGCGGCCGCGAAGACGTCGGGGCTCTCCTTCTCCGAGCAGGTCAGCAGCCGGCCGTCGGCGGTGACCAGCTCCAGACCGCGGATCTGGGCGGCGATGGAGGCCGAGTCGCGGCCGGTGCCGTGGGTGCCGGTGCTGGTCGCGCCCGAGACCGTCTGCTCCATGATGTCGCCCATGTTGGTGAGCGACAGGCCCTCGGCGGCGAGGGCCCGGTTGAGGTCCTTCAGGGCCGTACCGGCCGCCACCGTCACGGTGCCGGCGGCCCGGTCGACGCCGAGGACCCCGGTGAGGGCCTGGGGGCGCAGGAGCACCCCGTCGGTGGCGGCGGCCGCGGTGAAGGAGTGGCCGCTGCCGACCGCCTTCACCCGAAGCCCGTCCTCGCCGGCCCGGCGCACGGCCTCCTGGACCTCCTCGACCGAAGCCGGGGCCACCACCCGCGCCGGTGCGGCGGTGACGTTGCCCGCCCAGTTACGCCACGCTGCCGGATTCGGCGGTGTGCCCGGTGCCCCCGGCTGCTTCCGTCCTGCTGTGACCGTCCCCATCGTCAGCTGGCTCCTCCCCTTGCGCCGACCTCGTCAGCCGGCGGTAACCCGCGAACGCGACCGCCGCCGCGGCGACCCCCGCCGAGATGGAGACGACGTACCCGGACTTCGCACCGGCGGCGTCGATGACCCAGCCGGCCACGGAGGACCCGAGCGCGACACCGACCGCGAGGCCGGTACTGATCCAGGTCATGCCCTCGGTCAGCTTCGCGCGTGGTACGTGCGCCTCGATCAGGGCCATCGTGGTGATCATCGTGGGAGCGATCGCGAGGCCCGAGACGAAGAGCGCCACGGCCAAGAACGGCAGGTTCCCGGCCAGTAGGAGGGGGATCATACTCACGGCCATCGCACACACGCCCAGTACCCAACGGCGTTCGGCCTTCCCCTTCAGGTGGAGGAGGCCGAAGACGATGCCCGCGATGCAGGAGCCGGCCGCCCAGATCGCGAGGATGAAGCTGGCCGCGGACTTGTGGCCCTGCTCCTCGGCGAAGGCCAGGGTGACGACGTCGATGGAGCCGAAGATCGCACCGGTCGCGACGAACGTGGCCACCAGCACCTGCAGGCCGGGGGAGGACAGCGCGGAGCTGCGGCGGTCGGCGGCGGGGTCGCGCGGGTGCGGGGGCGGCTCGGTGGCGCGCTGCGCCGTCAGCCACCAGACGCCCACCAGCAGGCAGAGCGCGGCGACCAGCGGGCCCGCCTCGGGGAACCAGGTGGTCGACAGCCCGATGGCGAGGATCGGGCCGAAGATGAAGCAGATCTCGTCGACGACGGACTCGAAGGAGTACGCCGTGTGCAGCTCGCGCGGCCGGTCGCGGTAGAGCGCGGTCCAGCGGGCGCGGATCATCGAGCCGACGCTCGGTACGCAGCCCGCCAGCGCCGAGAAGACGAAGAGGGTCCAGTCCGGGAGCCCGTTCGCCGCGGACAGCAGCAGTCCGGCGACCGCGGCGAGCGCGATCAGGGTCGCCGGGCGGAGCACCCGCCGCTGGCCGTACTGGTCCACGAGGCGGGAGACCTGCGGGCCGACGACGGCGGCCGACAGGGCGAGGGTCGCGGTGAGCGCACCGGCCAGCGCGTAGCGGCCGGTGATCTCGGAGATCATGGTGAGGATGCCGACGCCGACCATCGACAGCGGCATCCGGCCTATGAGGCCGGCAGCGCTGAACCCCCTGGTGCCGGGGGCGGCGAAGATGGCGCGGTAGGGACTGGGCAAGGTGCCCTCCGTAAGGGACGTCTCTGGCCCATACAGGTTACGTGTGCCGACAGGCGCCCGCACGGGGATGATCCAGACAGGAAGTTAGGTTTACCTTACCTGCGGTCGGCGGGGGTGGAGCCCGGCGGGCCCCGTTCCCCGCGCGAGGGGCCGGGTGGCAGGATTCGAGGCATGTCAGACCAGCTCCGTGCCGCCGCCTCGCCCCCGGCCCAAGGCCCTGCCGGCCCCTACGACGCCCTCCTGCTGCTCTCCTTCGGCGGCCCCGAGGGCCCCGACGACGTCGTCCCCTTCCTGGAGAACGTCACGCGCGGGCGCGGGATCCCGCGCGAGCGGCTCAAGGAGGTCGGGCAGCACTACTTCGGCTTCGGCGGGGTCAGCCCGATCAACGCGCAGAACCGCGAGCTGCTGGACGCGCTGCGCAAGGACTTCGCCGAGAACGGGCTGGACCTGCCCGTCTACTGGGGCAACCGGAACTGGGCGCCGTACCTCACCGACGTGATGCGGGAGATGGCCGCCGACGGCCGCCGCCGCATCGCGGTACTGGCGACCAGCGCCTACGCCTCGTACTCGGGCTGCCGCCAGTACCGGGAGAACCTCGCCGACGCGCTGGCCACCCTGGAGCAGGAGGGCGTGGCCGAGCTGCCGCGGGTCGACAAGCTGCGGCACTACTTCAACCACCCCGGCTTCGTACGGCCGATGATCGACGGGGTGCTGGCGGCACTGGAGTCGCTGCCGCAGGAGGTACGGGCCGGCGCCCACCTGGCCTTCACCACGCACTCGATCCCGACCGCCGCCGCGGACGCCTCCGGCCCGACCGGGGAGCACACCGCGGACGGCGCGGGCGGGGCGTACGTCCGGCAGCACCTGGACGTCGCCGAGGTGATCGCGGACGCGGTGCGCGCCGAGACGGGGGCGGCGCTGCCCTGGGAGCTCGTCTACCAGTCGCGCAGCGGCGCCCCGCACATCCCCTGGCTGGAGCCGGACGTCTGCGACCACCTGGAGGCGCTCCACGGGGCCGGCGCCCCGGCCGTGGTGATGGTGCCGATCGGCTTCGTCTCGGACCACATGGAGGTCCTGTACGACCTCGACACCGAGGCCCTGGCCAAGGCCGCCGAGCTGGGGCTGCCGGCGGTGCGCTCGGCGACCGTCGGGGCCGACCCGCGCTTCGCTGCGGCGGTCCGGGAGCTGCTGCTGGAGCGGGCCGCGGTCGAGCGGGGCGAGCCGGTGGAGCGGTGCGCACTCGGGCTGCTCGGACCGAGCCACGACCTGTGCCCGGTCGGCTGCTGCCCGGCGCGCTCCGCCCGGCCGGCGGCCGCGGGGGCCGACAGCCCGTACGCGTGAGGGGGAGCGGACCGTGACATCCGAGACGCACGAGGGGCCCGGGGCCCCGGACGGGCTGGCGGCCGAGCTGCTGGAGGTGGCCCTGGAGGCCGCCGGGGCCGCCGGCGCGCTGCTGCGGGACGGCAGACCGGCCGATCTGGCGGTGGCCGCGACCAAGAGCAGCCCCATCGACGTGGTGACCGAGATGGACCTCGCCGCGGAGAAGCTGATCACCGGGGTCCTGGAGCGGCGGCGGCCGCACGACGCGCTCCTGGGCGAGGAGGGCGCCGACCGGGCGGGCACCAGCGGGGTGCGCTGGATCGTGGACCCGCTGGACGGCACCGTCAACTACCTGTACGGCCTCCCCTCCTGGAGCGTGTCCGTCGCGGCCGAGTACGAGGGGGAGACCCTGGTCGGCGTCGTGGCGGCGCCGATGCGCGGAGAGACCTTCCGCGCCGTGCTCGGCGGCGGCGCCTGGCTGGGTGGGACCCGGCTCGCCTGCCGGGCGGCCGCGCCGCTGGACCAGGCCCTGGTGGCCACCGGGTTCGCCTACCTCCAGCCCCGCAGGGCGCAGCAGGCGGAGGTCGCCCGACAGGTGGTCCCGCAGGTGCGCGACATCCGGCGGGGCGGGTCGGCGGCCATCGACCTGTGCGACGTGGCCGCGGGGCGGTTGGACGCGTACTACGAGCGCGGGCTGAACCCCTGGGACCTGGCGGCGGGGGTGCTGATCGCCCGCGAGGCGGGGGCGCTGACCGGCGGCCGCCCGGGGCGGCCCGCCTCCGGCGAGCTGGCGCTCGCGGGCACCCCGGCCGTGTTCGAGGCGCTGCAGCCGCTGCTGGAGGCGGCCGGGGCCTGGCACGACTGACGGCGCGGAGTCCTCGGCGACCGGGGGCCGGCCCCGCCCCCGGTCGTGGCCCGGACGTCCTCCGGTCCTGGCCCGGACGTGCAGGGACCCCGACCGCCTGGAGGGCGGCCGGGGTCCGGGGGTGGGTGGGGGAGGATCAGCAGGCGGAGACAGGCACTCCGTGTTCTGCGGCGAGGCGCTGGAGATCCTCCAGTTCGGCCTGTTCCACGTCCACGAGGTGGTGGTCGCCCGTCTCACGGGCGTGTTGGAGGTCGGACTGCGTGGTCCTGATGCGCTGCAGGAGACCTGCGGTGAATGCGTCCATGGTGGGTTCGCCCCCTCTTCATGGGTCGGCGGCGGCACGCGGCAGTCCGCCGTCAGGGAGTGGTCGGGGTGTGCTGACGTCCTCCCCGGCACCCTGGGCCCAGAAACCTCGCAAGCCCAGGGAATCCACACTTCCGCCCCGGATCGGCCCCCGTGTGGCGCCTTACAGCCGGTTTACGGCCGAAACGGGCAGGATGGTCGGCGCAATACACGTGTGCCCTGAGGGCTCGGAGGAAGGAAACGACGTGCGCGTACTCGTCGTCGAGGACGAGCAGCTGCTCGCCGATGCGGTGGCCACCGGACTGCGCCGCGAGGCCATGGCCGTGGACGTCGTGTACGACGGCGCCGCGGCCCTGGAGCGCGTCGAGGTCAACGACTACGACGTCGTCGTGCTGGACCGGGACCTCCCGCTCGTGCACGGCGACGACGTCTGCCGGAAGATCGTCGAGCTGGGCATGCCCACGCGGGTGCTGATGCTGACCGCGTCGGGGGACGTGAGCGACCGGGTGGAGGGCCTGGAGCTCGGCGCCGACGACTACCTGCCCAAGCCCTTCGCGTTCACCGAGCTGATCGCCCGCGTGCGCGCCCTCGGCCGGCGTACGACCGTCGCGCTGCCGCCGGTGCTGGAGCGGGCCGGGATCCGGCTCGACCCGAACCGGCGCGAGGTGTTCCGCGAGGGCCGTGAGGTGCAGCTGGCGCCCAAGGAGTTCGCGGTGCTGGAGGTCCTCATGCGGAGCGAGGGGACCGTCGTGTCCGCCGAGCAGCTGCTGGAGAAGGCGTGGGACGAGAACACCGATCCGTTCACGAACGTGGTCCGGGTCACGGTCATGACCCTGCGCCGCAAGCTCGGGGAGCCGCCGGTCATCGTGACGGTGCCCGGTTCCGGATACCGGATCTGACGCGGGTGGCACCCACCCCGGCGCCGCCGTCCGCGCCCCCGAAACCGACCTGGGACCCCGGCCAGCCCGAGGGTCCCTTCCCTTGGCTGCGTCCCACCATCCGCATACGCCTCACGCTGCTCTACGGCGGCATGTTCCTGATCGCCGGGATCCTGCTGCTGTCGATCATCTACCTGCTGGCCGCGCAGGCACTGCGGGAGGGCAACGCCCTGCCGTTCAAGATCGTAAGCGTCAGCGGGCAGAAGATCGTCGTCTCCAGCCCGACCTGTCCCGGGGTGGGCGGCGAGCAGCCCTTCGACCAGTTCTACGCCGCGATCCAGTCGTGCATGCTCGAACAGCGCCGGCACGCGCTGGACGACCTGCTCAGCCGGTCGCTGATGGCCCTGCTGGGCCTGAGCATCATCGCCTTCGCCTTCGGCTACGCGATGGCCGGCCGGGTGCTCTCCCCGCTGGGCAAGATCACCCGTACCGCCCGCCGCGTCGTGGGCTCCGACCTGACCCGGCGGATCGAGCTGGACGGGCCGGACGACGAGCTCAAGGAGCTCGCCGACACCTTCGACGAGATGCTCGACCGCCTGGAGCGGGCCTTCACCGCCCAGCAGCGGTTCGTCGCCAACGCCTCGCACGAGCTGCGCACCCCCTTGGCGATCAACCGGACGCTGCTGGAGGTGCACCTGTCCGATCCGGGGGCGCCCGTGGAGCTGCAGCAGCTGGGCAAGACCCTGCTCGCGACCAACGAGCGCAGCGAGCAGCTGGTCGAGGGCCTGCTGCTGCTCGCCCGCAGCGAGAACCAGATCGTCGAGCGCAAGCCCGTGGACCTGGCCGAGGTCGCCTCGCGTGCCATCGACCAGGCCCGGGCGGAGGCCGCGGCGAAGGGCGTGGAGCTCCGGGGCGAGCGCGCCGCGGCCGTGGTGCAGGGCAACGGCGTGCTCCTGGAGCGGATCGCGCTCAACCTGGTGCAGAACGCCGTCCGGTACAACGTGCCGGAGGGCGGCTGGGTGGAGGTCACCACCGAGGTCGCCCAGCACGGCCAGGCGGTCCTCGTGGTGTCGAACACCGGTCCGGTGGTTCCCGCGTACGAGGTGGACAACCTCTTCGAGCCCTTCAGGCGGCTGCGTACGGAGCGAACGGGGAGCGACAAGGGTGTGGGCCTCGGCCTGTCCATCGCGCGCTCCGTGGCGCGCGCACACGGCGGGCGGATCGCGGCCACCCCGAGGGAGGGCGGAGGTCTCGTGATGCGTGTCACGTTGCCCCTCTGAGTCCCCGAATCCTTGTTCGCCTACAGCTGAATAGCTGCTCTTTGAACAAGTTGAATTCTGTGTGATCGGTCACATGGTCGAGTGTGGGGTCATGTGCGTTCAGTGGCCCAAAGAAGGCGCGGAAGACCCGGAAAGTCCGGCAAGTCCGGGTTTCCGGCCCCCCGCCCGGCGGAAAATACACCGGGTGGCCTTTGTGCAAGGCGGTCTGCGGACCGTGTACGGTCCCGGTCGTCATCCCAGCCGGTCGCCCCTTCAGGCGCGCGGCTGGGTGTCGATTGAGTAACAGACCTTGATGTGAGGCAAAATCTCCGCCTCAGGTCGGGCACAAGTCCGGCCTCTCGCGCGTTACGTGCGCTGAGACACCGCTAAATCCCAGAGGGGGAGAGCGAAACATGGCAACGGACTACGACACCCCACGCAAGACCGACGAAGACGTCGACAACGACAGCATCGAAGAGCTGAAGGCCCGGCGGAACGACAAGTCGGCCTCCAGCGTCGACATCGACGACTTCGACGCGGTGGAGGGCATGGAGCTCCCCGGAGCAGACCTCTCCAACGAGGAGCTGGCCGTCCGGGTGCTGCCCAAGCAGGCCGACGAGTTCACCTGCATGAGCTGCTTCCTGGTGCACCACCGCAGCCAGCTGGCGCGCGAGAAGAACGGTCAGCCGATCTGCCGCGACTGCGACTGAGAGGCGTCGGCCGTGACCGGCTCGACACCCTTCCGCAGGCTTCGCCTCCGGAAGTCCGCTGATCCGGCGGTGACACCGGCGGGAGCCACCGACCCGGAAACGGGCCCAGGAGCTCCCGGCGTGCCCGCCGTGCGCTCCGACACCGCCGCGGTGGTCCCGGCGGCCGCGGAGTCCGGCGAAGGGAACCGGCAGCGGGCCGGGGCCCGTCGGCTGCAGGCCGTGAAGAGCGGTGTGCGCAAGGGCGGCGAAGGCGCCAGGGCCGCCGCCCTGTACATCGCGGACCGCATCATCGAGACCGCCCCGCGCATCCCGGTCCGGGACCTCGCGACCCTGCGGGCCCAGTTCCCGGGCCTCGGCCCCGACCAGCTGGCCGACAAGCTGATCGCCGGCGCCGCGAACGGCACGTCCACGGTGGGCGCGGGCATCGGTGCTGCGGCCATGCTGCCCGTGCCGCCCGCCATGCCGGTGGAGCTGGCCACGGAGATCACCGGCGTCGCCGCCATAGAGCTCAAGCTCGTCGCCGAGCTGCACGAGGTCTACGGCCTGCGACCGCCCGGCAACGTCAAGGACCGCAGCGTCGCGTACCTGACCGCCTGGACCGAGGAGCGCGGCGTCGACCTCATGAGGCCGTCGACGCTGAACTCCGTCCTCGGCGGCCAGATGAAGCGCGAACTGCGCCAGCAGATCATGAAGCGGATGATCCGCAGCCTGCCGAACCTGATGCCGTTCATGGTGGGTGCGGCCGTCGGCGCGGTCATGAACCGCCGCGACACCCGCAGACTCGCCGAGAAGGTCCGTGCGGACCTGCGGACCCGGGCCGTGCCCTGGCACGCCCTGCCACCGCTTCCGCCGCTCCAGCTGCCCGCCCAGCGCCACCCCGAGGCCCCCGGCGATCCCGGGCCCGCCCTCGAAGGACCGCAGAGCGGGCACCAGGGCTGACACCGGCCCCGGCCCGGGAGCCCCGGCGCGCCGGGGCTGTCCGGCCTGCTGCG
The DNA here is from genome assembly GCF_055564695.1 of Streptomyces sp. NPDC029014. Classification (NCBI taxonomy): domain Bacteria; kingdom Bacillati; phylum Actinomycetota; class Actinomycetes; order Kitasatosporales; family Streptomycetaceae; genus Streptomyces; species Streptomyces sp. NPDC029014. Next base: position 2,626 of record NZ_JBVHVT010000084.1, on the reverse strand, counting down.
GTCAGCTGCCGGTCCCGCTGAGGGTCAGCCGCCGGCCGGGGCAGCGGCCTTGGCCGCCCGGACCGCCGCGGCCAAGGCCTCGGGCTCCCGGGTGGAGAGGTACACGTACGGCGTCGGGTCGGCCGGGTCCGTCACCGGGATCCGCACCGCCGTCGGGACGTAGCTGCGCATCAGCATGAACGCGCGGGTGTCCGCCTTGTACGTCCGCCAGGCGCGCGCCTCCTCCGCGTCCAGCACCTCCGGCTCGCCCAGGGCCGACACCGGGATCCGCGCGTCGCCGGCGGCCAGCGACCCGTTCACCACGCGCACCCGCGCGGAGCCGTACGAACTCACCAGCAGTCCCGCCAGCGCCACGCCGCCGATGAGCCCGGCCAGCAGAGGCAGGGTGCCCAGCGGCAGCAGCATCAGGGCGCCGGCCAGCCCGGTGAGGGCGGCGATGCCCCACCAGGCGCGGGGGGCGGTCAGGCGTTCGTCGTGGTGTGCGGGGGAGAGCTGCATGTCCTCAAGCCTGCCACGAGGCGACCGGCGGGTAGTGGCGCGGGTAAGGTCTGCGGCTGTGAGTGGACGAAACACAGCGTTGACGCCCCCGGACGATGCCGTGGCGCCGGTCCGGCACCCCGAGGCCCCGGCACCCGGCGATCTGCTCGGCTCGCACTACGAGCACTGCTTCGGCTGCGGCGGGGACCAGCCGCACGGGCTCCACCTGGAGGCGCGGGCGGGCGACGGCGTGAGCGTCACCGCCGAGTTCACCGTCCGGCCCGCCCACCAGGGCGCCCCCGGCCTCGCGCACGGCGGCGTCCTGGCCACCGCGCTCGACGAGACGCTGGGTTCCCTGAACTGGCTGCTGCGCGTCATCGCGGTGACCGGGCGGCTGGAGACCGACTTCGTGCGGCCGGTGCCGGTCGGCACCGTGCTCCACCTGGCGGCCGAGGTGACCGCCGTCGCCGGCCGCAAGATCTACTGCACCGCGGTCGGCCGGACAGGGGGGCCCGACGGCCCCGTCGCCGTGCGCGCGGACGCGCTCTTCATAGAGGTGAAGGTCGACCACTTCATCGACAACGGTCGGCCCGAGGAGATCCGGGCGGTCATGGCCGACCCGGACCAGGTCAGGCGCGCACGCGCCTTCGAGGTGAACCCCTGATGGCTCAGAACAATCACGGCCCCCGTCACGACGTCGACGTGCTGATCAAGCGCGTCGACCCCGAGGTGCCCCTCCCCGCGTACGGCCACCCCGGCGACGCCGGCTGCGACCTGGTGACCACCGAGGCCGCCGAGCTCGCCCCCGGCGAGCGCACGGTGCTGCCCACCGGGGTCTCGATCGCCCTGCCCGACGGGTACGCGGCCTTCGTGCACCCGCGCTCGGGACTCGCCGCCCGCTGCGGGCTCGCGCTCGTGAATGCCCCGGGGACGGTGGATGCCGGGTACCGTGGGGAGATCAAGGTGATCGTGGTCAATCTCGATCCGCGCGAGAGCGTCCGGTTCGAGCGCTTCGACCGCATTGCCCAGCTGGTTGTCCAGCGGGTCGAGAAGGTGCGCTTCCACGAGGTGGCGGAGCTTCCCGGCTCGGCGCGGGCCGACGGGGGGTTCGGCTCCACCGGAGGCCATGCGGCCGTGGCCGGAAACGGCGCTGGTCAGCAGGGTGGGAATGGCTACGCTTCGGTCGTATCCGACCGGGAAGGACAGTGACGTGTTCGGACGTCGCAAGAAGAACGACTCCGCCAAGGACGGCGGCGCGGCCGAGCAGGTCGTGGACGGCGTGGCTGCCGATGGCCAGGACGGCGAGGAGATCGACGCCGCCCCCCGCAGGGTGAACCTGCCGCCGGCCCCGCGACCCGACGGCCCGTGGGACGTCACCGAGGTGCCCGGTTCTCCGGCGGAGGGCCGGGTCGACCTCGGCGGCATCCTCGTACCGGGTGTCGAGGGCATGGAGCTGCGCGTCGAGGTCGCCGGTGACGCGATCGTCGCCGCGACCGTCGTGCTGGGCGACAGCGCCGTGCAGCTGCAGGCCTTCGCCGCACCCAAGAAGGAAGGCATCTGGGGCGAGGTCCGCGACGAGATCGCGGCCGGCATCGTCCAGCAGGGCGGCCTGATCGACGAGGTCGAGGGCCCGCTCGGCTGGGAGCTGCGCGCCCAGGTGCCCGTCCCGATGCCCGACGGCCAGACCGGCGCCCAGCTGGTCCGCTTCGTCGGCGTCGACGGTCCGCGCTGGTTCCTGCGCGGCGTGATCTCCGGCCAGGGAGCGGTGCGCCCCGAGTCGGCGGGCGTGCTGGAGGCCATCTTCCGGGACACCGTGATCGTCCGCGGCGAGGGCCCGATGGCTCCGCGCGACCCGATCGTGCTGAAGCTGCCGAACGACGCCCAGATGGTGCCGGACGGCGTGCAGACCGAGGACCAGGAAGGCTCCCGCTTCTCCGGCGGCATGGGCCAGCTGGAGCGCGGCCCGGAGATCACCGAGGTCCGCTGACCCTGCGCTGCTGCCGCGGGGGGGGGGGGGGGGGGGGGGGGGGGGGGGAGGGGGCGGGGGGAGGGGGGGGGGGGGGGGGGGGGGGGGGGGAGGGGGAGGGGGGGGGGGGAGGGAGGGGGGGTGGGGGGGGGGGGGAAGAGGGGGGGGGGGAGGAGCTAGGGG
>NZ_JBVHVT010000083.1:0-40090 GCF_055564695.1 Streptomyces sp. NPDC029014 | reverse complement strand
CGCTTCCCCCCCCCTCCCCCTCCCTCTCCTTCTCCCCCCCCCCCCCCCCCCCCCCCCCCCCCCCCCCCCCCCCCCCCCCCCCCCCCCCCCCCCCCCCCCCCCCCCCCGCCTCCCTACGGCAAACGGTCGGTTCAGCCGCGCAGGGCCTGGACCGCGACCTCCAGCCGCTTGCCGAAGTCGCCGTCCGCCCGACGGAAGTTGTCGATCGCACGCTCGGCGATGTCGTCACGGGAGACCTTGGCGATGAAGCCGGCCAGGTTCTCGACGAGACGGCCCTTCTCATCCTCGGACATCAGACGGTAGAGGTTGCCGGCCTGGACGAAGTCGTCGTCCTCGGAGTGGGCCGGGGCGGCGTGGTCCCCGGTGACCCCGGCGACCGGGATCGGCTGCCACAGCGGCCGGTCGATCTGGTGCGGGCCGCCGAAGGAGTTGGGCTCGTAGTTCTTCGCGCCCTTGTGGCGGCCGTCGTAGAGGAAGCCGTCACGGGAGTTGGTGCGCGCCTCGGTGGCGTGCGGGCGGTTCACCGGCAGGTGGTCGGCGTTGATGCCGACGCGGTAGCGGTGGGCGTCGCCGTAGGCGAAGAGGCGGCCCTGGAGCATCTTGTCCGGGGAGGGGCCGATGCCGGGCACGAAGTGGGCCGGGCTGAAGATGCTCTGCTCGACCTCGGCGAAGACGTTCTCCGGGTTGCGGTTGAGCTCCAGCTTGCCGATCTCGACCGGCGGGTAGTCCTCGTGCGGCCACACCTTGGTGAGGTCGAACGGGTTGAAGCGGTAGGTGGCCGCGTCCGCCGCCGGCATGATCTGGACCTGGACGGTCCAGGTCGGGAACTCGCCGCGCTCGATGGCCTCGCGCAGGTCGCGCTGGTGGGAGTCCGGGTCCTCACCGGCCAGCTTGTTGGCCTCGGCCTGGGTGAGGTTCTCGATCCCCTGGTCGGTCTTGAAGTGGTACTTGACCCAGAAGACCTCGCCGGCCTCGTTGTTCCACTGGAAGGTGTGCGAGCCGTAGCCGTTCATGTGGCGGTACGAGGCCGGGATGCCGCGGTCGCCGAACAGCCAGGTCACCTGGTGGGTGGACTCGGGGGACAGGCTCCAGAAGTCCCAGACGTTGTCCGCCTCGGTCGAGCCGGTGTACGGGTCGCGCTTCTGGGTGTGGATGAAGTCGGGGAACTTGATGGCGTCCTTGATGAAGAACACCGGGGTGTTGTTGCCGACGAGGTCGTAGTTGCCCTCTTCCGTGTAGAACTTCAGCGCCCAGCCGCGGGGGTCGCGCACGGCGTCGGCGGCGCCGAGGTTGCCGGCCACGGTCGAGAAGCGCAGGAAGACCTCGGTCTGCTTGCCGACCTCGGAAAGGAACGCGGCACGGGTGTAGTCCGTCACGTCGGCGGTGACGGTGAAGGTGCCGTAGGCGCCGGCGCCGCGGGCGTGCACCACGCGCTCCGGTATGCGCTCGCGGTTGAAGTGGGCGAGCTTCTCCAGCAGCAGCTGGTCCTGGACCAGGACCGGACCGCCGACGCCCGCCGTCTCGCTGTTCTGGTTGTCCGCGACCGGAGCCCCGGCCTCCGTGGTGAGCGGTCCCTGCGTCACGTGCGCCTCCTGCGTCATTGCTGCCGTGCCTGTCCCGGCCCGTTGCCTGTCCTTGGCCTTTGCCGTACTCGATCCTACGATGGACTTTGTCTAAGTCAAGTAAGCATCCAAGTCCGTACGGGCTCGGGAATTGCACCCGGTCCCCCGCTGTTAGGCTGGTGTCCATGAGTGACCTGCTGGAACGACTTCGCGACCGCGGATGGCGCATGACCGCACAGCGGCGCGTCGTGGCCGAGGTGCTCGACGGCGACCACGTCCACCTCACGGCGGACGAGGTGCACGCGCGCGCGGTGGACAAGCTGCCCGAGATCTCCCGGGCGACGGTCTACAACACGCTCGGTGAGCTCGTGACCCTCGGCGAGGTCCTGGAGGTTTCCACGGACCGGCGCGCAAAGCGCTATGACCCGAACGCCCACAAACCGCACCAGCACCTGGTGTGCGCGCAGTGCGGGGCGATCCGGGACGTACATCCGGCGGGCAACCCGCTGGCCGACCTGCCGGACGCGGAGCGGTTCGGCTTTGTGGTGTCGGCGGTCGAGGTGACCTACCGCGGGGTGTGCCCGGAGTGCGCGGGCGCCTGAGGGCGACGACATCGGACGGCGTCAGAGGACTACGGGAGGGCCCGGGAGCGATGCTCCCGGGCCCTCCTTCGTGTCTCGCGTCTCGGATCCGGCGTCCGGAAACGCCGAAGGCCCGGATCCTTGAGGATCCGGGCCTTCGGTTTCAGTAGCGGGGACAGGATTTGAACCTGCGACCTCTGGGTTATGAGCCCAGCGAGCTACCGAGCTGCTCCACCCCGCGTCGGTAAACACGACTTTACGCGAGGCCGCCCGGCAGATGCAAATCGCTTAACGGACGGGGCACGGGCCGGGTCACACGGACAGTTCCTCGGCGAGCGCGTCGCGCAGCCGGGCGGCCCGCTCCGCGACCTCGGCGGGCCCCAGCTCGATCGCGCGCACGCACCACTTCTGCCCCTCGGCCAGGTCCCCGTGCCGGGCGGCGAGCAGCCCCAGCCGCAGCGCGGCGCGGCCGTGCCCGGCCACGGCCGCGCGGGTCCACCACAGGGCGGCCTCCGGCTCGTTGCCCTCGCGCGCGAGCAGCAGCCCGAGGTTGAACGCGCCGTTGCGGGAGCCGGCCTCCGCCGCCTCCCGGTACCAGCTCGCCGCCACGGTCATGTCGCCGCGGGCGGCGGCGAGCATCCCGACGCGCACCTGCGCGCGGCGGTGGCCCAGCTCGGCGGCCCGCTCGTACCACTCCTCGCTCTCGGTGCGCGCGGTGCCGCCGAGGGGCTCACCCAGGGCCGGCGGCTCCGGCGGCGGGGCCAGCGACTCCAGCAGCGCGGCCAGCCGGAACGCCGCCTCCGCGCTGCCGCCGCCGGCCGCGCAGCGCAGGTGCCGCTCGGCGGCCCGCTCCTCGCCGTCGCGCACCAGGGCGATGCCGACCTGGAGGGCGGCGTCGGTGTGGCCGGCCGAGGCCGCCCGCTCGTACCACTTCAGCGCCGTGCGGTCGTCGTCGCGGCTGGCGAAGAGGATGCCGAGGTTGAACGCGGCGTCCACGCTGCCCGCCTCGGCCGCCTTGGAGAACCACGGCTCGGCCCCGGCCGCGTCGCCGACCTGGAGCAGCATGATGGCGAGGGCGTTGGCCGCCTCGCGGTGGCCGGCGTAGGCCGCCCGCCGGTAGAACTGCTCGGCCTGCGCGGTCCGGTCCTGCGCGGCGCAGAGCAGGGCGAGGTTGTACGCGCCGTTCTGGTCGCCGGCGTCCATGGCGACCCGGTACCACTTCTCCGCGGTCCCGGTCTCCCCGCGCGCGGCGTGCAGGGCGCCGAGCGCGTTCGCGGCGTTGCCGTCGCCGTCCTGCGCGGCCCGGTTCCACCAGGCGATCGCGCTCTCCTCGTCCCCGGCGTCGCGCAGCAGGAAGCCGAGGGCGCAGGCGGCCCGCGCCTCGCCCTGCTTGGCGGAGGTCAGGTACCAGCGCCCGGCCTCCTTGAGCTCGCCGCGGGCCTCCAGCAGCGTGCCCAGGTGCAGGGCGGCGCGCCGGTGGCTGCGGGCGGCGGCCTGCCGGTACCACTGCTCGGCCTCGGCGGGGTCGCCCTTGCGCAGGTGGCGGGCCAGGCGGTAGGCGGCCTCGCGGTGGCCCTGCTCGGCGGCCTGCCGCAGCCAGCGCTCGATGCCCTTGTCGCCGCGGTGCTCCAGGAGGTCGGCCAGGGCGTACGCGCCCAGCGCGTGGCCGGATTCCGCCGCCTGCCGGAACCAGTACTCGGCGGCGGGCTCGTCCCCGCGCTCGCGGAAGTGGCGGCCCAGGGCGTGGGCCGCGGGGGCGGATCCGGCGACGGCGGCGACCCGCCACCAGTCGGCGGCCTCGTCGGGGTAGCCCCGCTGGAGCAGCAGTACGCCCAGGTTGTTGGCGGCGGCGCGGTCCCCCTCCGCGGTGGCGCCGCGCAGGTACGGCTCGGCCCCGTCCAGGTCGCCGCGGCGCAGCAGCAGGGCCCCGAGGACGCTCATCGCTCCGGGGTCGCCGCGGTCGGCCGCGACCCGGTGCCGCGCCTCCAGCTCGGTGTCGCTGGCCGCGTCGGCCTCGGCGAACATTTCCTCCGCGAAACCCGCATCGGTCAGTGGGGTCTGCGCGTTAACGGCCTGAGCCTCCTCTTCGACTGCTGCATCCGACCCTGCTCCGGCCGCCCTCACAAACCGCCCTGTCTCCAGCAGAGTTGACCTGTCCCCCATATATCCCATCGTCGCATCACCTGCTACCCGCGTACACCTGGTATGTCGCAGCCTGTGAGGTCACTTCAGCGTTTTGTCGACATGCCCACAGAGAGACAAGTCAAACACGCTCCCACCCCAACTCACCCGCCCCAGCTACCTCATGCCCCCCACGTGTCCATTCCGGACATGACGAAGGCCCGGATCCAAGGATCCGGGCCTTCGTTTTCAGTAGCGGGGACAGGATTTGAACCTGCGACCTCTGGGTTATGAGCCCAGCGAGCTACCGAGCTGCTCCACCCCGCGTCGGTGAGACCACAGTATCACGACGCGGGACCGAGCCATTACCGGTTTCAGCCCGCGGGCTTCGGGGCCGACTGCTTCGCCTCCGCGTCGATCGCCCGCTTCAGCGCCGCCTGCAGATCGCTCTGCGCCTTGCCGTAGGCCGCCCAGTCGCCGGCCTTCATCGCCTTGTCGGCTTCCTCGACGGCCTTCTGCGCGTCCGCCAGGGCCGCCTTGACCGTCGGGTCCTGGGCGGTCGGCGGCGTGACGGTCCCCTCGCCCGGCGGCGGGTTCACGGGCGTCGTCGGCGCCTCGGCCCCGAAGACCACGTTCAGCGCCTTGTCCAGGGTGTCCTCGAAGGCGGTCTGGCCGCCGTAGGTCACCAGCACCTTGCGCAGCAGCGGGTACTTCAGGCCGGCACTGCGCACGTACACCGGCTCCACGTACAGCATCCCGCCCTCGAGCGGCACCGCGAGCAGGTTGCCGTACTCGACCTCGGAGTCGCCGCCGCGCAGCAGCCGGATCGACTCGGCGATCTTCGGCTCCGACTGGAACTTGCTCTGCACCTGCTTCGGGCCGTCGACCGGCTTGCTGGTCGGCAGCTTCAGGATGCGGATCTTGCCGTAGTCCGGGGTGCCCGGGTCGGCGTTGACCGCCATGAAGGCGCTGAGGTTGTCCCGCTCGTTCGGCGTGAACGTCGTCGTGAGCGAGAAGACCTGGTCCTTCTCCGTCTGGCCCGGCATCTTCATCGACAGGTAGTACGGCGGAACCGCCGTGCCGGCCTTGGTCGTCGGGTCGTCCGGGACGGCCCAGGCCTCGCTGCCGCTGAGGAAGGTCTGCGGGTCGGTGACGTGGTAGCGGGTCAGCAGCTCGCGCTGGACCTTGAACAGGTCCTGCGGGTAGCGCAGGTGGTCCATGAGCGGCTTGGAGATCTCGCTCTTGGCCTTGACCGTGCCGGGGAACGCCTTCATCCAGGTCTTCAGGACCGGGTCCTCGGAGTCCCACTGGTAGAGGCTGACCGTGCCGTCATAGGCGTCGACGGTGGCCTTCACCGAGTTGCGGATGTAGTTGACCTGGTTCTCCTGGGCGACCACCGCGCGCTGGCTGTTGGTCAGCGAGTCCGCGGTGCTCTGGCCCAGCGTGGTGCGCGAGGCGTACGGGTAGCCGTTGGTGGTCGTGTACGCGTCGACGATCCACTTGACGCGGCCGTCGATGACAGCCGGGTACGGGGCGCCGTCGATCGTCAGCCACGGGGCGACGGCCTCGACGCGCTCCTTGGGCGTGCGGTTGTAGAGGATCCGCGAGCCCTCGCCGATGGCACCCGAGTAGAGGATCTGCGGCTCGCTGAAGGCCAGCGCGTAAGCGGCGCGGTTCACCGGGTTGTCGAGGCTGACGCCGGAGTCGCCCTGGTAGCTGGTCTCCTTCTCGCCCTTGTCGTCCGAGTAGTCGAGCTCCTTCTGCGGCCCGCCGACGATCGAGTACTGCGTCGTCCGCTCGCCGTAGTAGATGCGCTGCTCGAAGTCCGTGCCGAACATCCCCTTGGAGGGGAGGTCGGACTGGGTGAAGTCGGGGGCGCCCTGGCTGTCGACGCTGGTGCCCTTGGCCGCGACCACGCCGTAGCCGTGCGTGTACTTGAAGTGGTCGTTGATCCAGTTGTTCTTCGGGATGCCGCTGATGTTCAGCTCGCGCAGGCCGATGACGGTGTCCTGGGCGCTGTACCGGTCCACGGCCAGCGTGGACGGGAAGGCGTAGTAGCCCTTGACCTGCTGGAGCTGCTGGAAGGCCGGGGAGACGATGTTCGGGTCGAGGATGCGGATGCTGGCGGTGGTGCCGGCTGCCTGACGCAACTTGGCCTTGTCGTCGGTCTGCGGGACGCCCGGGTAGTCCTTCACGTCGGACCCGTCGATCCCGTAGGCGTCCCGGGTGGCCTTGATGTTCTTCTCGACGTACGGCGCTTCCTTGGCCTGCTCATTGGGCTGGACCTGGAACTTCTGCACGATCGCCGGGTACAGCCCGCCGATCAGGATCGCCGAGAGCACCATCAGGCCGAAGCCGATCACCGGCAGCTGCCAGGTGCGCCGCCACAGCGTCGCGAAGAAGAGCGCGGCGCAGATCGCCGCGATGGCGACGAGGATCGTCTTGGCCGGCAGGTACGCGTTCGCGTCGACGTACCGCAGGCCCGTCCAGTTGTCGGCGGCCTTGAAGTCGCTGGACTTCACGGCCAGGCCGTACCGGTCGAGCCAGTACGCGACGGCCTTCAGCGTGACGAAGAGGCCCAGCAGCACGGACAGGTGCCCGGTCGCCGCGGCAGTGGCCCGGGCGCCCGGGCTGGTCACGCGCAGGCCGCCGTACAGGTAGTGGACGACGACGGCGGCGATCACCGACAGGATGACGGCGGCGAAGCCGAAGCCGAGCAGGAAGCGGTACCAGGGCAGGTCGAACGTGTAGAAGGACACGTCCAGCTTGAACTGGGGGTCCTTCCGGCCGAAGGGCACCCCGTTCACGTACATCAGCCAGGTCTTCCACTGGCCGGCCGCCGAGGCGCCCGCGATCATGCCGACGAGCGCGGCGATGCCCAGCAGCAGCCACTTCTTGTACGGCGCGATGCTCATCCGGTAGCGGTCGAGGCTCTGCTGCTCCATCGACATCGCGCTGAGCGGCGGCCGGAGCCGGTGGGCCAGCCAGATGTTCAGCCCGACCGCAGCCGCCATGAGCAGGCCGAAGACGGCGAACAGGCCGACCCGGGTCCACAGGGTGGTGGTGAAGACGGTGGAGTACTTCACGGAGCGGAACCAGAGCCAGTCCGTCCAGAAGCCCGCGAACATGACGAACGCCATGCCCAGGACGGCCAGCACGCCCAAGGTCATCAGGAGAGTGCGGGATCGCCGGGAGGGGCGGCCGACTCTCATCCGTGGCCCCGAGGGGCCTGAGCCGCGGTCCGGCATCTGGAAAGCCAAGGTGCGCACCTCGAAAGCTGAGTCTGGTTACGTTTCACGAGCTGGGCCCCGATCGTAGGGCCCACTCTTGAAACTTACTGAGGCTTTGCCCAGTTCCCGTAGCCGGGTGGAAACGAGGCAGGATGTTGTCCATGTCCAACGTTTCGCCTTCCCCCGGCACCCCCATGGCGGCCAGCCCGCTGACCCGCGCCTGCCTCGAGATCGACGAGTACGCCGCCAGCCTCGGCTGGGACCGGCCGGCCCGGCTGTTCGCCCTGGTCGACACGGCCCGACTGCGCCGGCAGGAGCCCCGCCTCGCCCGGCAGCTCGGCGTCGACACCGACGACGCCGGCCGGTCCTCCCTGACACCGATCGAGCAGGACGAGCTGCCCGCCGGAACCGCCCTCGACAAGTTCCTGGGCACCGTCGCCTGGCCCGACGCGGTCGTCGGCTGTGCCCTGACCGTGGAGCGGCTGATGCTGCCGCCGTCCGCGGAGGCCTCCGTACCCGAGGGGCTCAGCGAGAAGCAGCTCGCGAAGTGGGTCGCCGGGCACCCCGAGCGCCAGGAGGTGCGCCTGACGGTGGCCGTGCTGCGCGACGGGTCGCGCGAGTCGGCGGTACGCCTGCGCGAGAAGGACTCCTCCAGCGAGGTCCTCACCGGCGCGAGCCTGGTGCCGGGGCTCGCCGACGCGCTCGCCGCGACCTTCGAGTAGGACCCGGCGGCGCACCACCCGGGGCGGGGCGGACGGTCAGGGCTTGCCGCACAGCGGCAGCCCGGCCGTGTCCCCCTTGCCGATCTTCTCCAGCGCCTGGCGGGCGTCGCCGATGGTGCCGACCTTGATCAGGGTCAGGCCGTCCGGGATGTTCTTCACGGCCGAGGCGCAGTTCTCGGCGGGGGTCAGGAAGTACTCGGCACCGGCCTTGCGGGCGCCGATGGTCTTCATCTGGATGCCGCCGATGGGGCCGACCTTGCCGGTGTCGTCGATGGTGCCGGTGCCCGCGACGAACTTCCCGCCGGTCAGGTCGCCCGGGGTGAGCTTGTCGACGATGCCGAGCGAGAACATCAGGCCCGCGCTCGGGCCGCCGACGTCGGCGAGCCGGATGTCGATGGGGAACGGGAAGGTGTGGGCGGTGCCGGCCCGGATGCCGACGACGGCGTGCCCGTCGCCCTCCGCCTTCGCCGAGGTGATCGTCACCTTGGTCCCGGCGGCCGGCTCGCGGTGCGCCTTCTGGGCCTCGGCCGCCTCGGCGGCGGGCACGATCGTGAACTCGACCGGCTCGCCGGCCTTGTGCTTGGTGACGAGTTTCGCGACGTCCCCGGGGGCGCCGACGGGGCTGCCGTCGACCGTCTGGACCACGTCACCGGCGTGCAGCTTGCCCTCGGAGGGGCTGCCCTTGACCACGGACGCGACCACGACGCGGGTGGGGATGTCGATGCCCAGCTGCTTCAGGGCCGCCACCTTGGCGCTCTCCTGGGACTGGCTGAACTCCTCGGCGTTCTCCTGCGTCGACTGCTCCTCGGTCTTCCCGTCGGGGTAGAGCGTCTCGTGCGGGACGACGATGTTGTCGCCGGACAGCCAGCCGTAGACCGCTTCGAGCAGGTTCATGTCGTAGTCCGCGCCCGTGACGCGGACGGTCGTCATGTTCAGGTGCCCGGTGGTCGGGTACGTGGTGTGCTCGCCGATGCTGATGACGGACTCGCCGCGGTTTTCGCCGAGCGTGTTCCAGGTCGGACCCGGGCTCATCTCCGAGTACGGGACCTTGATGAAGACCCCCGCGCAGAGCAGCCCGAACAGCATGAGGGTGGCGGCGAGCATCGTCGCGGTGCGGCGTGGCATGGGATCGACAGTACGGGACGGGCCTGGCGGACGGCCGCCGGGGCCGGTCCGCGGGGGCCGTACGGCCCGCTGCGGGGAGGTTCCGCGGGACGCCGGGAAGCGTCAGACCGGGTCGGAACCGGAGTGTGCCGCCGCTTTCACCCTGCTCGGTTCGGCTTTGTCCATGGCCTCGCGGAATCGCGCGTATCCCGCGAGCTCGGATATGTCGCCCTGGGTGCGGTCGCGGGCGGCCCAGCCGCCCCATATCGCCGCCCCGATCGCGGCGAACAGCGGAATCAGCAACCACGCCAGTGACGCCATGGACGTGCCTCCCAGCCCCGTAGAAAGGTGCGTGTCGTTGTGGCTTCAACGCTCCTGCCCATGGGGGGGTTACGCAAATCGAGGGCGTGTTGCGCGGCCGAACGGGTGGGACAGTACTCCCCCGCACCGACAGCGCCGCGGCCGGGGGTCAGCAGGCGCCGACCCACTCCTCGGTGCCGTCCGAGAACTTCTGGTGCTTCCAGATCGGCACCTCGTGCTTCAGGTCGTCGATCAGCATCCGGCAGGCCTCGAAGGCCTCGCCGCGGTGCGGGCAGGACACCGCCACGACCACCGCCACGTCGCCGACGGCCAGGTCGCCGATGCGGTGCACGGCCGCCAGGGCCCGTACCGGGTACTTCTCCACCACGCGCTCGGCTATGCGGCGCATCTCCGCCTCGGCCGTCGGGTGGCAGGAGTAGCCGAGCGTGTCGACGTCGGCGCCGCCGTCGTGGTTGCGCACCGTGCCGACGAAGAGCGTCGTGCCTCCCGTCGCGTCGTCGCCGACGGCCCTGAAGACCTCGTCGAGCGAGAGCGGCGTCTCGCGGATCGCGAGCAGCCGGATCGGGTCCGGTGCGGCCTGCTCGCCGGGGTGGTCGAAGTGCGCTGCCATGCAGCCATCGTGCACCACCGTTCTCCCCTCGCGGTAGAGCCGGTTCGACCGGCTGTACGGGGCGGGGATATGGAGCCTCCTACAGGATCCGCGGCCGCGGTGGTTCCGCGGCCCCCCTCAGATGCCGCGCCGCCTGCGGGCCCGGCGGACCACCGCGGCGGCGCCCAGCAGCGCGACCGTCGCACCCGCGGCGCCCGCGGCGGTGGCGTCCTTGCGGCCCAGCCTGCGGCCCGCGACCGTGTGCCGGCCCGAGACCTCCTGGAGCAGCTCGGCCAGCACCTCCTCGTTGGTCCAGCGCGGCCGCCAGCCCGCCGCGTGCAGGCCGCTGACGCTGACCACCCACGGGTACATGGTGTACGCGAGGTCGCCCGCCGGGGACGGGGTCAGGCCGATCCGGTGCAGCCGGGCCGCCGCGCCCAAGGCCACCGCGGAGGGCAGCTCCATGCGGCGGATGCCGCTCAGCTCCTCGACCTCCTCCTGCTCCAGCCAGCCCTCGCAGCCCACCGCCAGCTCGCCCTCGACCTTCTCCAGGGCGGCGTACTCCAGTGCGCTGACCAGGTCCTCGACGTGGCAGAACTGCCAGGTGGGACGGGATCCGGCGACCACGAGCAGGCGCGGGGACTCGAAGTAGCGGGTCAGCGCCGTGTCCGTGCCGCCGACCAGCACGGCCGGGCGGACCACGGTCACGTTCAGTCCCGGGTGGGCGCGCGGCGCCCGGCGGCCCAGCCGCTCGATCTCCAGCAGGTCGCCGACGCCGGTGGCCTCGGCGGTGGCCCGCAGCTCGGAGTCCTCGGACAGCGGGATGTCGTTGTCCGGCAGGGCCCCGTACACCATCGCCGAGGTGCACAGCACGACCCGGCGCACCCCGGCCGCGGCGGCGGCCGTCAGGACGGTCTGGGTCCCCCGCACGTTGTACGCCGTACGGGCTGCGGGGTCGGTCTCGAGGTCGAGGTCCAGCGCGAGGTGGACCACCACGTCCGCGCCGCGCAGCTTCTCCGCGATGGCGGGGTCCCGTACGTCCAGGACGTGCCACTGGGCGGCGGCGCAGTCGCCGCGCCGCTCGTCGATCGCGACGACCTGCTTGACCTCGTCCGATGCGGCCAGGCGCTGCACGAGCGCCGCGCCGACACCGGACGCGGCACCGGTGACGGCGATCACGGGGCTGGGCCGGCGCACGGCGGCCTGGTTACGCGGCTGGCGAACGCCCTCAGCGTGCTCAGGGCGGTCCTCGTCGTCGTGCGGCGCGCGGCCGTGCTTATCCGAAAACTGCGGATCCGGGGAACTCACCAGGCGTCTCCAGCGGTTGTCTTCAGTAGGGACGTGTCCGTGACGCGTACCCACCAGGTGATGTCCATCCTGCCGCAGCCCACGAGTCGGCGGAGCATCGAGCCCGGAACCGGGTCCGGTGTCTACGCTGGTTGGTGTTGTGGGACCACTTGCCCGCCGGCACCCGCCGGCGGCCCTACGAGCCGAGGAAACCCGTGAGCGACACCCCATTCGGATTCGGCCTTCCGCCGGAGGAGCCGGAGAACGGCGACGAGGGCAGGAAGAAGGGCGGCCAGGGCGGCCAGGGCGGCCCGAATCCGTTCGGGTTCGCCGGATTCGGCCTGCCCGGCGGCGCAGGCGACCAGGGCGGCGCGGACAACCCGTTCGCCGCGATGTTCGGCTCGATGAACCCCGGCGACCTCGGCGCGGCCTTCCAGCAGCTCGGCCAGATGCTCAGCTACGAGGGCGGTCCCGTGAACTGGGACATGGCCAAGGACGTCGCCCGCCGGACCGTCTCCCAGGGCACGCCGGACGGCGTGAAGGACACCAGCGTGGGCATCGCCGAGAAGTCCGCGGTGGAGGAGGCCATGCGGCTGGCCGACCACTGGCTGGACGACGTCACCTCGCTGCCCTCGGGTGCCACCACGGCCGTCGCCTGGAGCCGCGCCGAGTGGGTCGAGGCGACCCTCCCGGTGTGGAAGGACCTCGTCGACCCGGTCGCCGAGCGCGTCGGCGCGGCCATGGGCAGCGTCCTGCCCGAGGAGATGCAGGCCATGGCGGGCCCGCTGCTCGGCATGATGCGCTCCATGGGCGGGGCCATGTTCGGCCAGCAGATCGGGCAGGCCGTGGGCGTCCTGGCCGGCGAGGTCGTCGGCTCCACCGACATCGGCCTGCCGCTGGGCCCGGCGGGCAAGGCGGCGCTGCTGCCGCTGAACATCGAGGGCCTCGGCAAGGACCTCGGGGTCCCCTCGGAGGAGGTCCGGCTGTACCTGGCCCTGCGCGAGGCGGCCCACGCCCGGCTCTTCGCGCACGTGCCGTGGCTGCGCTCGCACCTGTTCGGCGCGGTCGAGGGCTACGCCCGCGGCATCAAGGTCGACACCTCGAAGCTGGAGGACGTGGTCGGCCAGATCGACCCGAGCAATCCGGAGCAGCTCCAGGAGGCGCTCCAGGGCGGCATGTTCCAGCCGCAGGACACGCCCGAGCAGAAGGCGGCCCTGGCCCGCCTGGAGACGGCGCTCGCACTGGTCGAGGGCTGGGTGGACGCGGTCGTGCACGCGGCGGCCAAGCCCCGGCTGACCTCGGCGGACGCCATGCGCGAGACCATGCGGCGGCGCCGTGCCTCGGGCGGCCCGGCGGAGCAGACCTTCGCGACCCTGATCGGGCTGGAGCTGCGCCCGCGCCGGCTGCGGGACGCCTCCCGGCTGTGGGCCTCGCTGACCGACGCGCGCGGTATGGAGGGCCGGGACGGGCTGTGGGCGCACCCGGACATGCTGCCGACGGCCTCGGACCTCGACGACCCGGACGGCTTCGTGCACCGCGAGCAGCTGGACTTCTCCGAGATCGACAAGATGCTCGGCGAGGCGGCGGAGCGCCGCGAGCAGGGCGGCCAGGGCGGTCAGGGCGACGGCGAGGGCGAGGGGAAGCAGTGAGCCTCCACGAAGACGCGGTCCTCGTCCTGAAGGAGTACGAGGGCCGGGACGAAGAGCAGCGCGCGCTGCGGGACGTCTACCTGGAACACCTCGCGGCGCACCCGGACGGGGTCTACAAGCCCTGCCGGGCGGGGCACGTCACGGGCAGCGCGCTGGTGGTCGACCCGGAGCGGGGCCGCGTGCTGCTGACGCTGCACAAGAAGCTCGGCATGTGGCTCCAGATGGGCGGTCACTGCGAGCCGGGCGACGTCACGCTGGCGGGGGCCGCGCTGCGCGAGGCCGTCGAGGAGTCCGGCATCGGCTCCGGGCTGGCGCTGCTGCCCGGCGGGCCGCTGCGGCTCGACCGGCATCCGATCCCGGCGCCGTGCAACTGGCACCTGGACGTGCAGTACGCGGCGCTGGCCCCGGCGGATGCGGTGGCGGAGATCAGCGAGGAGTCGCTGGACCTGCGCTGGTTCGCTTACGAGGAGGTGCCGGCGGTGGCCGACACCTCGGTCGTACGACTGGTGGAGGCGGTGCGGGCGCGCCTGTGACACCCGTACGGGCGACATGACACGAGGGGCGGCTCCCCGCGCGGTGCGCGAGGAGCCGCCCCTTTCCGTCCCGCTCGGTCCCGTCGGTCCCGTTCGATCCCGGGTCAGTTCCAGACGTTGTTCTGGTTCTGGGCGTGGGCGCCGTGCTGGCCCACGCCGAACTGGGCGGCGAGGCCCTGGCCGATCTGGGCGTTCTGCGGCGGCAGCACCTCGCTCGGCTGCACCAGGGCGAAGCCGGTGCCGAGGAAGCTGAGTTCCCAGCCCTCGCCGGTGTTGCCGCGGCGGCGCCAGACGCCGGTGGAGTGGGTCTGGGCCTGCATCTGCACGCGCAGCGAGGTGGACCAGGCGACGATGGCGTCGGCGTCCACGTTGACGTACTTGTCGGGCGTGACCTGCATCATCAGCGGCTGGCCGGAGGTCATGAGGGCGACCTTGCCGCGGCCGGTGATGTTGAGCTGGTACTTGCCGGATCCGGAGATCCCGTACTGGCTGTCCACGGCGATGACCTCGGCGTGCAGGCTGGAGTCCATGGCCAGGACGTAGCTGCTGTCGACGGTGAGGCCCTCGTGGTCGACGTCCACGACGTGCACGTACTGGGCCAGGTTGGCCAGGTAGACCGTGCCCTGCCCGGAGCAGCGCATCAGGTCGAGGCCCTCGCCGGTGCGGCTGCGGGCGCCGCGCTGGTTGCTGTTCTGGTACTCGCCGTCGAAGTCGACGATGCCCTGGTAGGCGACCATGGCGCCCTTGCGGGCGAGCACGTCGTCGGACCCGGCCAGGGTGACCCGCAGCAGCTGCGGGTTCTGGACGGCGTACCGCTCCTGGGACTGCTGCTCGGCGTAGCCGAAAAGTGAGCTCTGCATGTTCTGTCCGCTCCCCCTCAGCCCCGCGTCCGGAGCCGGTCGGTGCTGTCCTCGCTGGGCTGTACGACGACGATGCCCTGGCCGGAGAAGGCCATCTGGTAGGCCTCCCCGCTGCCCCGGCCGATCATCGACGAGGCCTTGAAGCTGCGCTTGCCCTTCACCTTGAGGTTCGGGGACCAGGCGACGAGCGCGTCCGGGTCGACGTACGTCTCGTCGTCGCCGCGGCCGCAGTCGACGACGATCGGGGTGCCGCGGGAAGTGATGGCGACCCAGCCGGTGCCGGCGATCTGCACGTTGAACAGGCCCTGTCCGGCGAACTTGGCCATGCCCTTGACCCGCTCGACGCCCCACTGGAGGTGGGCGTCGAAGGCGAGCAGGTTGGTGCCGTTGACGGAGAGGGCGTCGTTGTTGAGGTTGAGCACGACGACGTCCGCGCCGTAGTCGGCGAGGTAGAGCAGTCCGTCGCCGGTGCACTTCATCAGCGGGGCGCCCTCGCCGGTGAGCCACTGGGAGGCCATCTGGCGCATGGCCGGCGGGTTGGGCTCGTACTGGATGAACCCCTCGTAGGCCACCATCGATCCGGTGCGGGCGAAGAGGTCCTGGCCGCTCTGCATGGCGACCTTGAGCATGGCGCGGCCGTGGTTCTCCATGCGGGCCGTGACGGGGGTGGGGGCGTAGCCCGCGAGCTGCTGGTTCATTGCGTTCATGACGGGCTCCCTCAGACCTCGTACGGCTGGACGACGATGAAGTTGCCGGGGGCGCCGCGGAACTGGAGGTTCACGCTCTCCCCGCTGTGGCCGGGGTAGGCGTTGCGGCGCAGCCGGACCTGGCTGGAAACGATCACCTGGGAGGCCGCGGACCACGCGACGATGGCGTTGGCGTCCGCGAAGGTGGTCGGCGTGACGGGCAGGACGACGGGTGTGCCGTGCGTCTTGACCACCACCGTGCCGGTGCCGTGGAACTGCATGGTGAACAGGGCCCCGCCGGGGATTCCGTGGCCCTCGATGCGGCGCACCTCGTACTGGAGGGACTCGTCGAAGGCGAGGACGTTCTCGGAGGAGACGCACAGGGCGTCGCCCTGGAGCTCGACGGCGTGCAGGTGCGCGCCGTTCTCGGCGAGGAAGACCTGGCCGCGGCCGCTGCAGCGCATCAGCTGCATCTCCTGGCCGGTGGCGTTGCCGACGATGCGACCGGCGAAGCCGGCACCCTTGTAGCTGAAGTCGACCTTGCCCTGGTACAGGACCATGCTGCCCTGGCGGGCGAGGACGGGCTGGCCGCCCATGGCCAGGTCGACCCGCATGAGCTGCTGGTTCTGCGCGGTCCAGCGGGCGCCGGTGGGCACCTCCTTGTACGGCTGCAGGGCGGCGCCGAGGCCGGGTCCGGCCGCCGCGGGCACGGCGTGCGGGGCGGTCTGGCCGGACACCTGGCCGTACGGGGACGGCTGCTGGCCGGGAACCTGCCCGTAGGAGGGCTGCGGCTGGCCGTAGGGGGCGGGCGTCTGCCCGTAGCCGGGCTGCGGCTGCTGGCCGGGGACCTGGCCGTAAGAGGGCTGCGGGACCTGTCCGTAGGACGGGGGGCCGGGCTGCTGCGGCGGGTGGGGCGGCTGGCCGTACGGGGTTGCCGGGGGCTGGGGGGCCTGGGGGGCCGGCGGGGCGAGCGGCGCGACCATGGTGGGGGCCGAGTGGACCGGGGCGGGCGGGGCCGGCTGCTGGTACTGCGGGGCCGGGGCCTGGGGGGCCGGGGCCTGGGGGGCCTGGGGCGGCTGCGGGGCCTGGACCGGGGCGCCGAAGGACGGCGCGGGCGCGGCCGCCTGCGGCGGGGCGAAGGACGGCGCGGGCGCCGGGGCCTGCTGCGCGGGCTGGGCCGGGGCCTGCTGCGCGGGCTGCTCCTCCTCCTCGGCCACCTCGCCGCCGAAGTGCTTCAGCAGGGCGGCGAGCCCGCCGTCGAAGCCCTGGCCGACCGCGGCGAAGCGCCACACGTCCTTGAGGTAGAAGTCGCCGAGCATCAGCGCGCGCTCGGTGCTGAACTCCGCGCCGGTGAAGGAGTACCGGACGACCTCCTCGCCGCCGGCCACGATCCGGATGTAGCCGGGGCCGATCTGCGACATCTGGCCGTCGCCGTCGAGGGTGGCGGTGAAGGACAGCTTGTGGATGTGGGCCGGGACGCGGTCCAGCGTCACCCGGAAGGACTCGGTGTCACCGGCCTGCGCGCCGAGCTGCTGGACGGACTCCTCCGGCGACTTCGGCTGGTTGTAGAAGACGAAGTAGCGGTCGTCCGAGAGCCGCTCATGGGCGTCGAGCCCGAAGCAGCTGATGTCGAAGGCGAGTCCCGGCCCGGCGATCTGCACGCCCACGTACAGGTCCGTGCCCGCCGTCAGATCGCTGATCTTGGCCTTGTGACCGCGTTGGAATTCCCTGGCCATGCGTAAGACCGTCCCCCATCCCGACAGTGAAATGCGTGCCGCTCAGGCTAGCCGCATCCCACGACATCCGGCCAAGTCGGTACCGACCCGGTACATCTCGGTACCGACCCGGTACACGGCGCCGGTCCCGGGCGGACCAGGCGCGGACGGCGGACGCCCGCCGGGTCAGTCGCCGTCGCCGCGGGGCTCGGGGACCTTGGGCAGGCGCTCGGCCGCGGCCACGCCCTCCAGGTAGCCGCGGGCCCGCTCCGTGCGCGGGTAGGCCTCCAGCAGCGCCCAGAAGCGCGGGCCGTGGCCGGGGACCAGGAGGTGGGCCAGCTCGTGCAGCAGCACGTAGTCGACAACGTACTCGGGCATCCCCTGGAGGCGGTGCGAGAGCCGGATGCTGCCCTCGGCCGGGGTGCACGAGCCCCAGCGGGTGTTCTGGTTGGTGACCCAGCGGACCGAGCGGGGGCGGGCGCGGGCGCCGAGGTACTGCTCGGACAAACGGTCGGCGCGCTCGGCGAGTTCCGCGTCCCCGAGGGTGCGCTTGGTCTCCCGGGCGGCGAGCCGGTCGAGCATGACGCCCACCCAGCGCCGCTCCTCGGCCTCGGACATGCGGGCAGGGATGAGGACGACCGTGCGGTCGCCCTCGCGGTAGGCGGACACGGTCCTGCGGCGGCGCGCGCTCCGGCGGACTTCGACGGCGCGCTGCGTGGGGTCGGCGGACACGCCCAAGACCGTACCCGCTCGGCGCGGCCGGGGGAGCCCGGCTCCGGTGTTCGGACCTGATCCATTCGCAGCGGGTGCCGCATGCACCCCCCTTCTCCATCTCATATGCCCAATAGGTCGTGCCTGTGGACAAACTCGCGCGCCGGATGCGGCGGGCGGGCACTGTGGCGGGGACGGGACATCCGAGGGCGGGAAACCGAGGGCGGTCCGCGCAGGCGGTGCGCCGACGAGGAGGGGGAAGGCCGTGTATCCGAAGGTGAAGCCCGCGCTGGCCAGGGCGTGGCGCGATCTGCAGACGGTCCAGTTCGGGGTGACGCCGGCGCATGCGGTGGTGCTCGGCCCGGTGGACACGGCGACGGGGGCGCTGATCGACCGGATCGACGGGACCCGCGGCATGGACCTGCTCCGCACGGAGGGCGCGGCGATGGGTCTGCCCGACGGGCAGGTGGACGGGCTGGTGCGCCGGCTGGCCGCGGCCGGGCTGCTCGACGACGCCACGGCGGGAGGTCCCCGGGCCCAGGCGGTGCGCAGACGGCCGGAGACACTGGAGCGGCTGGGACCCGATCTGGGCTCGCTCTCGCTGGTGCGCCGCGAACCCGGCGGGGACCTGCGGGGGGTGGCGGCGCGGCGGGCGATACGGATCCAGGTGCGCGGCAGCGGCCGGGTGGGCGCACAGATCGCCGCAGTCCTGGCGGGGGCCGGCGTGGGCCGGGTGGAGGTGCTCGACGGAGGGCGGGTGGATCCGGCAGACGTGGCGCCGGGCGGGCTCGGGCCCGAGAGCGTCGGTCGGCTGCGGTCCGAAGCCGCCGCGGGGCTGGTGCGCGCTTCGGCTCCGGGGCGGGCACCGCGGGCGGCCGAGCGGGAGGGTCCGGAGACCGGGCCGGCCCTGGTGGTGGTGGCGCCGCGGGACGGTCTCGCCGCCTGGGCGCCGGACCCGGCCGTGGCGGCCGACTGGATCGCCTCCGGCGTCCCGCACTTGTACGCGGGGGTGCTGGAGGGCACCGGGATCGTCGGGCCGCTGGTGCTGCCGGGGGCCACGGCCTGCGCGGGCTGCATGGAGCGGGAACGGGTCGAGCAGGACCCGGCCTGGCCGCGGATGCTGGTGCAGTGGCGCTCGGCGCACCGTAGACGGGCGGCAGCGGCCTGCGATCTGGGGCTGTCCGCGGCGGTGGCCGGGCTGGCGGCCGCGCATGCGCTGTCGTTCGTCGACGGGGAGCTGCCGGCCTCGACCGCCTCCCGCTGGGAGGCCGCGCTGCCGGCGCTGCACTGGGAGCGCACCGGGGTCCGGCCGCACCCGGACTGCCCGTGCGCGGCGGTGGCACTGGCGGCGGAGGAGGAGGTGCGGCCATGAGGCGGGCCGGTTGCGGCCCCGGGCGGGGGCGGACGGTGCGCGCCGGACGGCGCGGAAGGGCCATGGCAGGATGCCTGGAGGCCGCAGGCACGGGGAGGGCACCCCTGAACCGCCGCTTGCGCCACGGCTGTCTGGGAATTGGAGGGGCGCATGTCTGATCTTCCCCGGAAGGCGGTCACCCGTACCGTCAAACTGGCCGCGCTGCCGCTGGGCATCGCGGGTCGGGCCACCTGGGGGCTGGGGAAGCGGATCGGGGGCAAGTCGGCGGAGATCGTGGCGCGTGAGATCCAGCAGCGCACCGCCGAGCAGCTGTTCCGCACGCTCGGCGAGTTGAAGGGCGGTGCCATGAAGTTCGGGCAGGCGCTCTCGGTCTTCGAGTCGGCCCTTCCCGAGGAGGTCGCCGGCCCGTACCGGGCGGCGCTGACCAAGCTTCAGGAGGCGGCTCCGCCGCTGCCCGCGCAGACGGTGCACCAGGTGCTGGCGGAGCGTCTGGGGGACGACTGGCGGGAGCTGTTCGAGGAGTTCGAGGACAAGCCGGCGGCGGCCGCCTCGATCGGGCAGGTGCACAAGGCGGTGTGGCACGACGGCCGGCAGGTGGCGGTCAAGGTCCAGTACCCGGGCGCCGGCGAGGCCCTGGTGTCGGACCTGCGGCAACTGGGCAGGTTCGCCGGGCTGCTGGGGCCGCTGGTCCCGGGCATGGAGCTCAAGCCGCTGATCCAGGAGATGCGCGACAGGGTCGTGGAGGAGCTGGACTACGAGCTGGAGGCCGAGGCGCAGCGCACCCATGCGGACGCGTTCGAGGGCGATCCGGACGTGGTGGTGCCGGACGTGGTGCACCAGGGCGACCAGGTACTGGTGACGGAGTGGCTGGAAGGGACCCCGCTGTCGGAGGTGATAGCCGACGGGACGCAGGAAGAGCGGGACCGTGCGGGGCAGTTGCTGGCCCGGTTCCTGTTCACGGGGCCGGCGCGGACCGGGCTGCTGCACGCGGATCCGCACCCGGGCAACTTCCGGCTGCTGACGGGGCCGGACGGCCGGACCCGACTGGGCGTACTGGACTTCGGCACGGTCGACCGGCTGCCCGGGGGCTGGCCCAAGGCCATCGGCACCTCGCTGCGGATGACGTTGGAGGACGATGCCGAGGGGATGTACGGGCACCTGTCGGCCGAGGGGTTCGTGAAGGAGTCCATCGAGCTGGACCCGCACGCGGTGTTGGACTACCTGAAGCCGATCATCGAGCCCATCGAGGCCGAGGAGTTCACCTTCACCCGGTCCTGGCTGCGCGGCCAGGCGTCGCGGATAGCCGATCCCCGCTCCCCCGCCCACCAGTTGGGCCGGCAGATCAACCTGCCGCCCGCGTACCTGCTGATCCACCGGGTGACGCTGAGCACGATCGGGGTGCTGTGCCAGCTGGGTGCGACGGTGCGGCTGCGCAGCGAACTGGAGTCCTGGCTGCCGGGGTTCGTACCGGCGGAGTGAGGTCGGGGGCGGGTCGAGGGCGGGTCGGGGGTCACCACCAGGAGGAGTCGAGGCGGCCCTCGATCGCCCGGAGGTTCTCCCGCGCGCAGTCCACGCAGAAGTACTGCCTGGTTCCGTTCTCCACGGAGCAGGTCCAGGTGGGCGGGGGGCCGTTCGGGGACCGTGTGCCGCAGCGCGCGCAGACGACGGGCTGGGCCTCGGGTCCCGACGGGTCGGGAGGGGGAGTCGGCTGGGCCACCTCACGACGATATCCCCGCGGGGAGGTCGAGGGGTCCGCAACGCACCGGGGGACCGGTCCGTTCGGACCGGCCCCCCGGTGTGCTGCCCGCGCCGCCGGGCGGCGGCGCGGGCGGGCCGTTCTCAGTGCATGACGGCCATGGCCAGGGCACGGCGGGCGCGCATGGAGACGCGCTCGGCGCGCCGCTGCATGCGGCGGGCGGCGACCAGGCGCAGGGCGCGACGCTCGGCGTCGGCCTCACGCATGCGGTCGTCCATATGCGCACGAGCCAGGGCTTCTGGGATGAGTTGCATTTCGCGGGTCCTGTTCTGACGCGAGGTGATCGCGCCGGTGGTGATGAAGTCTGCGGTGGCGGAGCCGTGCGGCTTCTCGCTCGTCGTGTGGGCGGTCATGGGGGCCTGCTTCAGGGGGTCGTGCGTCACGGGGCGGTCGATGGTTCCGATGGCGTTCATGCCGAGGCAACCGGGTTCTTGCGCGGGCGGCCACGGGGACGCTTGCGGGCGACGACCACACCCTGGACGAAGAGCTCGCCACCCCAGACGCCCCAGGGCTCGCGGCGCTCGAGCGCACCGGCGAGGCAGGCCTCGACCAGCGGGCAGGTGCGGCACAGGGACTTCGCGTACTCGACGTCGGCCGGGGCCTCGGCGAAGAAGACCTCGGGGTCGTAGGTACGGCAGGCGACGGGCACGCCGAGGTTCTCGATGGCGTCGTCGAGCGCGGTGAGCGCGGTGAGGGGAGTCAAGGCGGAGTCCTCCGGGACTGAGGGCGGGGAGATCGTCTGGGTCTGCGGTACGGACGGGGCGTGCTCTTCGAGTTGCACGGTGTGTTCTTCCTCGTCTTGTTCGGCTAGTCGTTCCGGCCGGGTTCGGCCGGGGGCGGCTGGTACCTGGTCTTGCCAGTCCCGTGGCTCCTTCTCGCCGTCGTCCCCGTTCGGGGACAAACAG
The DNA here is from genome assembly GCF_055564695.1 of Streptomyces sp. NPDC029014. NCBI lineage: Bacteria > Bacillati > Actinomycetota > Actinomycetes > Kitasatosporales > Streptomycetaceae > Streptomyces > Streptomyces sp. NPDC029014. The sequence goes on along the minus strand of NZ_JBVHVT010000083.1, from coordinate 18,386 downwards.
AAGGGCCGCGGATCCCGGGTGGGGTTCCGCGGCCCTGAAGGCGCCGGCCTGATCATCGGATCAGGCTGGATCACTCCAGGGTTCGAGCCCGCGGAAGGCCCACATCAGGTGGTGCTGCTGCTTCGTCTGCTTCGTCTTGGATCCGGCACCGGCCGCGGAGGCAAATCCATAGGCCTGGGCCTGGGCTTCTGCCAGCACTGCCACCGGTGCCTGGGTCGGTCGCTCATTCCGCTCGCTCGCCAGCAGCGCGGCGGGCGCGGCCAGCAGGGCGCGGCTGTCGGCGGAAATCGCGAACAGACCGGTGCCCATGAGCGGGAGGAGCGAGGAGGAGCCGAGCGTGCAGGAAGCGGCGACCGAGCGATCGGTCATTTTGGTGGTGGTGATGAAGCTGGTCACTGGTCTCGCCTCCTCTCGGCGTCTCGGGGACGGGGCCCGAGGGCCTGTCCCATGTATTCGGATAAGTACAGCACGGATCGGAAGCTTCGTCAGAAGCCACCGTTTCCGTTGCTAAGAACCTATGGGGATCTGCTGGGCATGTGCAAACTATTTTTCCGACGAGTTTCTACGCGTCGGCGCCGTGCCCGGCGTCAGGCTCCTGACCTGCGCAGATGGCCAGGACCTCGGCTCCGTACCGGTCAAGTTTCCGTCCAGGCACGCCGGGGATGACCGCGAGCTCGCCCGGCTCGGCGGGCGAGGCCTCGGCGATCGCCATCAGCGTCCGGTCCGTGAAGACGCAGTACGCGGGCACCTTCTGCTCCCGGGCCTGTATCGCGCGCCACTCCCGCAGCCGCTCGTACAGCCCCTCGTCCATGTCGGACGGGCAGTCCTCGCAGCGCATCAGCTTGAGCTCGGCGGCGGCGGTCAGCGTCCTGCCGCAGACCCGGCAGCGCGCGGGGCCGCGCCGGGTGCGGCGGCGGGTGTCCCGCTCGGTCCCCTCCCGCTCGGCGGGGGCGCCGGCCCGGGCGGCGAGGGCCCCGGAGCCCGGCCTGAGCCCGTTCAGGAAGCGGCTGGGCCGACGGGACGGGCGGCCGCCCGGGGAGCGCGAGAGGGCCCAGGAGAGGGTCAGGTGGTGCCGTGCCCGGGTGACGCCGACGTAGAGGAGCCGCCGTTCCTCCTCGATCTGCTCGTCGGTCTTCGCGTACGTGATCGGGACCATGCCGTCGGTGAGGCCGACCAGGAACACGGCGTCCCACTCCAGGCCCTTCGCCGCGTGCAGCGAGGCGAGGGTGACGCCCTGGACGGTCGGCGCGTGCTGGGCGGCCCGGCGCTCCTCCAGCTCGACCGCCAGGTCGGCGAGGGTGGCCCCGGCCCGGGCCCGGGCGAAGTCCTCGGCGAGCCGGACCAGCGCCGCCAGCGACTCCCACTGCTCGCGCGCGGCCCCGGAGCCGGCGGGCGGTTCGGCGGTCCAGCCGGTGGCGCTGAGCACGGCCCGGACCTGGGCGCCGAGCTCGACGACGTCGTCCAGCAGCGGGTCGTTGCCGGCGGAGCGGGCGGCGCCGCGCAGGGCGAGGAGCGCCTTCTGCACCTCGGCCCGCTCGAAGAACCGCTCGGCGCCGCGCAGCTGGTAGGGGACGCCTGCGTCGGCGAGGGCCTGCTCGTAGACCTCGGACTGGGCGTTGATGCGGAACAGCACGGCGATCTCGCCGGCCGGGACGCCGCCGGCGATCAGCTTCCGGATCCGGGCGGCGACGCCCTCGGCCTCGGCGGGCTCGTCCGCGTACTCCGCGTACACCGGGTCGGGGCCGGGTTCGCGCTGGGAGAGCAGCTCCAGGCGGTGGGCGGCGGCCCGGCCGCTGGCCTGGGAGAGGAGCCCGTTGGCGAGGTGGACCACCTGCGGGGTGGAGCGGTAGTCGCGGACCAGCTTGACGACCGTGGCCTGCGGGTAGCGGATGCGGAAGTCCAGCAGGTGGTCCGGGGTGGCCCCGGTGAAGGAGTAGATCGTCTGGCTGGCGTCGCCGACGACGCAGAGGCTGTCGCGGTCGCCGAGCCACAGCTCCAGCAGCCGCTGCTGGAGCGGGCTGACGTCCTGGTACTCGTCCACCACGAAGTGCTGGTACTGGGCGCGGATCTGCTCGGCGATGTCGTGCCGGTCCTGCAGGATGCCGACGGTGAGCAGCAGCACGTCCTCGAAGTCGATCAGGCCGCGCTCGCGCTTGAGCTGCTCGTACGCCCCGTACAGCTGGGCGATCTCGGCCATGTCGCGGGGGGCTTCGCGGCCCGCCTTGAGGGCGGCCGCCGGATAGTCGGCGGGCACGGTCTGGGTGACCTTCGCCCATTCGATCTCGCCGGTGACGTCGCGCAGCTCGCTGCGGTCCAGGCGGACGCCGCAGCGGGTGCCTGCCTCGGCGACCAGTTGGACCTTGCGCTCGAGGAGTCGGGGCAGCTCGCCGCCGACGGCCCGCGGCCAGAAGTACTGGAGCTGGCGCAGGGCGGCGGAGTGGAAGGTGCGGGCCTGGACCCCGCCCGCGCCGAGGGTGCGCAGCCGGCCGCGCATCTCGCCGGCGGCGCGGTTGGTGAAGGTGACGGCCAGCACACTGGCGGGCATGAGCTGCCCGGACCGGACGCCGTAGGCGATGCGGTGGGTGATCGCCCGGGTCTTGCCGGTTCCGGCGCCGGCCAGCACGCACACCGGTCCGCGCAGGGTCGTGGCGACCTGGCGCTGCTCCGGGTCCAGGCCCAGGAGCACCGCGTCGGCCGAGCCGGCCGCGTCGTCTGCGCCGGCGGGGAAGGACGGGAAGGGCGTTGCTGCTGTCACCCCGCCATGCTGCCAGGTCCGGACCTGGGGGCGGGAAATCCGTCCACAGGACCGTCGCCGCGGTCACACCGTCGTACTTGACGAATGCGCCGTGCGACGGGTGCGGGAATGGCTCGGGGCTCCCGTACGTTCGAGTACCCGGACCACCCAGGCCCGCCCTGGACCACCGACCCCACGAGGAGCGCAGCATGCAGGACACGGGTTCCGTCACGATGTACAGCACGACCTGGTGCGGCTACTGCCGCCGGCTGAAGACCCAGCTGGACCGGGAAGGCATCGCGTACAACGAGATCAACATCGAGCTGGACCCGGAGTCCGCGGCGTTCGTCGAGAAGGCGAACGGCGGGAACCAGACCGTCCCGACCGTGCTGGTGGTGTCCCCCGCGGGCACCGAGTCGGTCATGACGAACCCGAGCCTGGCCCAGGTGCAGCAGGCCCTGGCCGTCTGAGCCGGGTCCGCCGCGGGCCGGGCGGCCGGCGTGCGGGACGTGCGCGGAAGGGCCCCCGCCGAGGCGGGGGCCCTTCGCCTGCCCTTCGGCTGTCGGGCGGCCGTACCGTCACCCGGCGGTACGGACCGGCCCCGCGGGCTACGCGGCCGGCCGCGGCAGGGGCTCGCCGTACCAGCGCTCGACCAGCCGGGCCGCGATGGAGATCCCCGACGGCGGCAGCACCTCGCCGGTCTCGAACGCGCGGCGCAGCTCCTCGCGGGAGAACCAGCGGGCCTCCTGGATCTCCTCGCCGTCGACGTTGATCTCGTAGGAGTCGGCCCGGGCGGTGAAGCCGAGCATCAGGCTGTACGGGAACGGCCAGGGCTGGCTGGCGACGTACTCGACCTCGCCGACCCGCACGCCCGCCTCCTCCCACACCTCGCGGACCACCGCCTGCTCGATGGACTCGCCCGGCTCCACGAACCCGGCGAGCGTCGAGAAGCGGCCCTCCGGCCAGTGCACCTGGCGGCCGAGCAGCGCCCGGTCCTGGTCGTCGGTGACCAGCATGATCACCGCGGGGTCGGTGCGCGGGTAGTGCTCGGCGCCGCAGCCCGGGCAGCGGCGGATGTGGCCGGCGGCCGCGACCACGGTGCGCTCGCCGCAGCGGGAGCAGAAGCGGTGCATCCGCTGCCAGTTCTCCAGGGCCACCGCGTGCACCATCAGCCCCGCGTCGCGCGGTGACAGCAGCATCCCGGCCTCGCGCAGCCCGGCCGGGCGGGCCGACTGGTCCATGCGGCCCGGCAGGGCGTCCTTCTGCAGCGCGAAGTACCGTACGCCGTCCTCGTCCGTGCCGAGGAAGTAGCGGTGGGTCTCGGTGAGCGGGGCCTCGAAGGCCGGGGTCATCACGATCCCGGTGCCGCCGTCGGGGGTGTCGTCGATCAGGACCTGGCCCCCGGAGACCACGAAGACGCGGGTCGTCGGGTGGCTCCAGGCGGCGGCGAGCCAGGGCTCGTCGAGGCGGTGGTGCGCGGCGCGGTCGATTCCGCTGGGCGCGGCCAGCGAGATCGGGTGCTCGGTATACGTGCTCACAGGTACTTCCAACTCCCCCGGTGGCGTGGACGGGCAGGCTCGGTGGTGACGCGTGATGCGTGATGCGTGATGCGTATGCGTGCTGGATGACTGGGGTGCGCGGTGCGGGCGCCGGGTCCGGTGCGGCGGGTCAGGCGCGCGCCGGCTTCCAGTGCGCCGCCAGGTCCCCCCACAGGTAGGCGGCCGTCTCCACGCCCTTGACGAGCAGGTCGAGCTCGACCTTCTCGTTCGGCGCGTGCCAGCCGTCCGACGGCACCGAGATGCCGAGGAACAGCACGGCCGCGCCCAGGACGTCCTGGAGGTCGGCGGCCGGACCCGAGCCGCCCTCGCGGGTGAAGCGGACCTTCTTGCCGAAGGCGCGGCCCATGGCCCGGACGACGGACTGCAGCGCCGGGTGGTCCAGCGGGGTCAGGCACGGCCGGGTCGGGGCGCCGAAGACGATGGAGTGGCGGATCCCGTCCGGGACGCGGGCCGCGACCCAGTCCCGGACGGCGGCCTCGACCTCGTACGGGTCCTGCCCGGACACCAGTCGGAACGACAGCTTCAGGTGGGCGGAGGCGGGCACGATGGTCTTGCCGCCGGGGCCCTGGTAGCCGCCGCCGATGCCGTTGACCTCGGCCGTGGGGCGGGCCCAGACGCGCTCCAGGGTGGAGTAGCCCTTCTCGCCCGCCGTCGCGTGCGACTTGGCGTTGCCCAGCCACTCGGCCTCGTCGAACGGCAGCTCGGCGATCAGCGCCCGCTCCTCGTCCGTCAGCTCCGCGATGCCGTCGTAGAAGCCGGGGACGGTGACCCGCTCGTCGGCGTCGTGCAGCGCCGCGACCAGGCGGGCGGCGACGGTGGCCGGGTTGGGCACGGCCCCGCCGAACGCGCCCGAGTGGATGTCCTGGTCGGGCCCGTGCAGGTCGATCTCGCAGTCGGCGACGCCGCGCATGCCGGTGCACACGGTCGGGGTGGTCTCCGACCACATGCCGGTGTCGGAGACGATCACCACGTCGGCGGCGAGGCGGTGCGCCTCCCGCTCGACCAGGGCACGGAAGTGCGGGGAGCCCGACTCCTCCTCGCCCTCGACCAGCAGCTTCAGGTGTACGGCGGGGGCGTCGGCGCCGGTCGCGGCCAGGTGGGCGCGGACGCCGAGGGTGTGGAAGAACACCTGGCCCTTGTCGTCGGCGGCGCCGCGCGCGTACATCCGCCCGTCCTTGACGACCGGTTCGAACGGCTCGGTGTGCCAGCCGTCGGCGAGCGCGGCGGGCTGCACGTCGTGGTGCCCGTACACCAGGACGGTCGGGGCGTCCGGGTCGTCGGCGGGCCACTCGGCGAAGACGGCGGGCGCGCCGTCGGTCTCCCAGACCTCGGCGACCGGGAAGCCGGTCTTGGTGAGCTGTGCGGCGAGCCACTCGGCGCTGCGTCGTACGTCGCCCGCGTGCTCGGGCTGGGCCGAGACGGAGGGGATGCGGAGCCACTCGGCGAGGTCGTCGAGGAAGGCGGCGCGATGCGTGTCGATGTACGTGCGGACGACGTTGTCCGCCGGGGTTTCGCTCATGCCCACGAGCCTATCGGTCGGCCCGGCGGCCACCGGCGGCGCCCGATCCGCCTTGGAGGATCCGCTCAATGGTGATCCGGCCGGGCAGTCGGCGCGGGCGGATCACACGGCCGCTGCGGACGTGGAGGAAGGCCGCGCCGACCCGGCGCAGGGGGGTGCCGGTGGTCTCCGCCCAGGCGAGGCGGTAGATCGCGAGCTGGAGCGGGTCGGCCTCGGTGCTGCGGCCGGTCTTCCAGTCGACGATCTCGTACGCGTACTTGCTGCCCGGGGGGTTGCGGTAGACGGCGTCGATCCGGCCGCGGACCACCCGGCCGGCCAGCGTGACCTGCACCGGGGCCTCCAGGCGGTACGGGGTGCGCTCGGCGTACTCGCTGCGTTCGAAGGACTCCTTGAGGGAAGCGAGGTCGGCCTCGTCCGCGACCTCCTGGTCGGTGCCGGGGAGGTCCGCCTCCGGCTCCAGGACGTCGAGGAAGGGGAGCGGGAGTTCGTCGAAGCGGGACTCCACCCAGGCGTGGAAACGGGTGCCCTGGCGGGCCGCCGGCTGCGGGGGGCGGGGCATCGGGCGGGCCAGGTCGCGGGCGAAGGCCTGCTCGTCCGCGGCGAGGCGGAGGAGTTGGCTCGCGGACAGGGCGGGGGGCAGCTCGACGTCGCGGACGGCTTCGCGGGTACGGCGGAGTTCGCCCTCCAGGGCGTCGAGGTCGCGGTCCCAGGAGGCGATGGCCCGCGCCTCCTCGGGGGTGAGCGGGGTGGCCGCGGCGGAGCCGCCGGCCGGCCGGTCGTCGGCCTCCGCCTCCGCCTCCGCCGGGACGTCGCCGGGCAGCCACAGGTCCGCGTCGGGGCCGTCCCAGGCCCCGGGGGCGACCCGGGGGGCCGGGACGGTCCGGGGGGCGGGGACGGTCCCGGGGGCGGGGGTGGCCGGGGGCCGCGCCGCGGGCGGGGCCGCCTGCGTCGCCGGATCACCGGGCAGCCACAGGGCGTCGGGGGCCTCGTCGTGGGACGGGTCTTCGTCGTGAGGCGGGTACTCGTCGTAGGGCGGGTAGTCGTCGTAGGGCAGGTCCTCGTCGTGGGACGGGTCCTCGCAGTGCGGGGGCCACAGGTGCTCGTCCGGGGCCGGCGGGGCGGGCTCCGGGCGGGGGGCCGCCAGGTGGGACTCGACCAGGGCCGCCGCCGCGCGGCGCAGGGCCAGCGACTGGGGGTCCAGCGGCAGGGGCCAGGAGTGCTCCGGGGCGGACTCGGCGGCCAGGGCCGGGTTCTCCTCGCCCTCCTCCGGTTCCGGGGCCCAGGCCTCGATCTCGCCGTGGCCGGCGGCGCAGTGCTCGTACAGCGCCTGCAGGAACGGCGACGGCCCGCGCCGCTTCTTCTGCGTCGGACCCCACCAGTGGGCGGAGGCCAGCAGCAGCGAGCGCGGCCGGGTGAAGGTGACGTAGCCGAGGCGGAGCTCCTCCACCTCCTTGTGCTCCTTCAGGGCCGCCTTGAAGGACTTCAGGCCGGCCGAGGTCCACGCGGGGTCGGCCGGCAGGGTGGGCGCGTCGCCGCGCAGCGCGTACGGCAGGACCTTCGCGTACGAGGTCCAGGCCTCCGGCGGCTTCTGCTTCGGGAACGACCCCGCGCACAGGTCGGGGACGACGACCACGTCCCACTCCAGCCCCTTGGACTTGTGGGCGGTGAGCACCTTGACCGTGTTCTCGCCGCCCGGCAGGGCGTGGTCGAGGCCCTTCTCGTACTGGACGGCGGTCCGCAGGAAGCCGAGGAAGGCGAGCAGGGACGCCTCGCCGTCGAGGGAGGCGAAGCCGGCGGCGACGTCCAGGAAGGACGACAGGGTCTCGCGGCGGCGCGCGGCCAGGGCGTGCGGGGACGCGGACAGCTCCACGTCCAGGCCGGTCGCCGCCAGCACCCGGTGGAGTACGTCCATCAGCGGGTCGGCGAGGGAACGCCGCAGGTCGCGCAGTTCCTGGGCGAGGTGCGCGAAGCGGACGCGGGCGTCCGGCGAGAACGGCAGGTCGTCCACGGCGGCGGTGCCGGGGGCGCCGTCCAGGAAGGTCTCCAGCGCGTCGGCCAGGGAGACGACCTCGGCCGGGTCCACCCCCTCCACGGCGGCCGCCAGCCGCCCCTCCGGGTCGGTGCCGCCCTGCGCGCGCCCCACCAGCTGCCGCGCGCGCCGCCCCAGCAGGGCCAGGTCGCGGGCGCCGATGCGCCAGCGGGGGCCGATCAGGAGGCGGACGAGGGAGGCGTTGGCGCCCGGGTCCTGGAGCACCTCGCACACCGCGATCAGGTCGGCGACCTCGGGCAGGTGCAGCAGCCCGGACAGGCCGACGACCTCCACCGGCACGTCCCGGGCCACCAGGGCCGCCTGGATCTGCGCGAAGTCCGCCGCGCCCCGGCAGAGCACGGCGATCTGCCGGGGCTCGGTCCCGGTCCGCACCAGGTGCGCGACCGAGTCGCCCAGCCAGTCGAGTTCCTCGGCGTGCGTGGGCAGCAGCGCGCAGCGGACGGAGCCCGCCTGCTCCTCGCCCGGCGCGGGGCGCAGGGCCTCGACGCCCTCGTGCATGGCGCGCAGCGGGGCCGCCAGGCCGTTGGCGAGGTCGAGGAGGCGGCCGCCGCTGCGCCGGTTCTCGCTGAGCGAGAAGCGGGTGGCGGGGCTGCCGTCGGCGTAGGAGAAGTGCGCGGGGAAGTCGTCCAGGTTGGCCACGGACGCACCGCGCCAGCCGTAGATCGCCTGGCAGGGGTCGCCGACGGCGGTGACGGCGTGCCCGGTGCCGCCGCCGAACAGGCCGGACAGCAGCAGCCGCTGGGCGACGGAGGTGTCCTGGTACTCGTCGAGGAGGACCACCCGGAACTCCTCGCGCAGCAGCGCCCCCACCTCGGGCCGGGTGGTGGCGAGCTCCGCGCAGAGGGCTATCTGGTCGCTGAAGTCGAGCAGGTCGCGGGAGCGTTTCGCAGCGCGGTAGCGCTCGGTCAGCTCCAGCAGTTCCAGGCGGCCGCGGACCGCCTCGGGGATCTTGCGCAGCTCCTCGTTGCTGAGGCGGGCGCCGGCGAGTTCGTCGAGCAGCGCGGTGTCGTACGCGCGCAGCCGCCCGGGGGTCACCAGGTGCTCGGACAGCTCCGCGTCGAGCGCGAGCAGGTCGCTGACCAGGTCGGGGACGGACTTGGTCAGCGCGGGGTACGGGCCGGGGGCCTCGCGCAGCACGCGCGCGGCGAGCTGGAAGCGGGTGGCGTCGGCGAGCAGCCGGGCGCTGGGCTCCAGGCCGATGCGCAGGCCGTGGTCCTTCAGCAGCTGGCCGGCGAAGGCGTGGTAGGTGGAGATGCGGGGCTCGCCGCCGGCCGCCGCATCGGCGCCGGCGGTGTCCGCGGTGTCGGTGGTGTCGGCCGGGGAGGGGTCCGGGTCGGTGATGCCGGCCTGCGCCAGGGCCGCCCGTACGCGCTCGGCGAGCTCGCCGGCTGCCTTGTTGGTGAAGGTCAGACCGAGGACCTGGGAGGGGGCGACCGTTCCGGTGCCGACCAGCCACACCACCCGGGCGGCCATGACCGTGGTCTTGCCGGACCCGGCGCCGGCCACGATGACCTGCGGGGCGGGCGGGGCGGTGATGCAGTCCAGCTGCTCGGGGGTGAACGGGATGCCGAGGAGCTCCTTGAGCTGCTCGGGGTCGGTGAGGCGGGAGGACGGGCGCGCGGACACCCGGAAAGGCTAGCCGTCCGCGCCGACATCCCCCGCGATCCGTCTCACACCGCGGGCGGCTGCGACACGCGTCACTCCCGCCCTCCGCCGCGCCGGGGCACTCCCCCGTCCGCTCCGCCGCGGCTCACGCGGCTCACGCGGCTCAGTCGACGGTCTGGCGGCCCTCCGGGCGCGCGCTGCACGAGCTGCGGAAGGAGCAGTGGTCGCACTGCCGGCCGGGCGCGGGGACGAACCGCTCGTCGAGGACCTTCCCGGCGGCGGTCGCCAGCAGGTCGCCGACCCACTCGCCGGAGGATCCGGGCGACAGCGGCTCCTGCCCCTGCACCTTGGGGACGGTCTCCCCGCCGTCGCGCACGGGCGCGCCCTGGCGCAGGTGGACCAGCTCGGCGCCGCCCGGCGCGGGCCGCGCGCCGTCGAAGGCCCCGTCGACCGCGCCCTCGCGGACGGCGAGCTGGTAGACGGCGAGCTGCGGGTGCCGGGCGACCTCGTCCCTGGTCGGCGCGGACTTGCCGGTCTTGAAGTCGACCACGTACGCACGCCCCTGCGGGTCCGCCTCGACCCGGTCCATGGAGCCCCGGATCCGGACGGCGTACTCGCCCGCTTCGAGCGTGACGTCGAAATCGTGCTCCGTGGCGACGGCCGCCCTGCCCCCGCGGTCGGTGGTGTGCCAGCGCAGGAACCGCTCCAGGGCCGCGCGGGCGTTGTCCTTCTCCTGGCGGGACTTCCAGGGGGCGTCGAAGGCGAGGGCGTCCCAGACCGAGTCCAGGCGCTCCATGAGGACGGCGAGGTCGGCGGGGGTGCGGCCGGAGGCGACCTCGTCGGCGAGGACGTGGACGACGTTGCCGAAGCCCTGGGCGGCGGTGGCCGGGGCGTCGGCCTTGACCTCGCGGCCGAGGAACCACTGGAGGGAGCAGGTGTTGGCGAGCTGGTCCAGGGCGCTGCCGGAGAGGGCGACGGGCCGGTCGCGGTCGCGGAGCGGGACGCTGCTGCGGGTGGGCTCGTACAGGCCCCACCAGCGCTGCGGGTGCGCGGCCGGGACCAGCGGCCGCTCGTCCTCGTCGGTGAGCGCGGCGAGGCGGGCGAGACGGCGGGCTGCGGCGTCGCGCAGCGCGGGCGAGGCGTCGGGGTCGACGGTGGTGGCGCGCAGCTCGGCGACGAGCGCGGGCACGGCCAGCGGGCGGCGCGGACGGCCGGAGACGTCCTTGGGGGTGACCCCGAGCTCGGTGAGGAAGCGGGAGGGCTGGTCGCCGTCCTCGGCCGGGGCCTTGACGGCGGTGACGACGAGCCGCTCGCGGGCCCGGGTGGCGGCGACGTAGAAGAGGCGGCGCTCCTCGGCGAGGAGGGAGCCGGCGCTGAGGGGCTCGGCGAGGCCGTCGCGGCCGATCCGGTCGGCCTCCAGGAGGGAGCCGCGGCGGCGGAGGTCGGGCCACAGGCCCTCCTGCACGCCGGCGACGACGACGAGTCCCCATTCCAGGCCCTTGGAGCGGTGCGCGGTCATCAGCCGGACGGCCTCGCGGCGGGTGGCGCGGCGGGTGAGGGTGTCGGCGGCGATGTCCTCGGCTTCGAGCTGTTCGAGGAAGTTCAGGGCGCCGCGGCCGCCGGTGCGCTCCTCGGCGCGGGCGGCGGTGTCGAACAGGGCGCAGACGGCGTCGAGGTCCCGGTCGGCGTTGCGGCCGGCGGGGCCGCCGCGGCGGGCGTTGCGCTCCAGCCGCTGGGGCCAGGGGGTGCCGTCCCAGAGGGTCCACAGGGCCTCTTCGGCGGTACCGCCGCCCTGGAGCAGCTCACGGGTCTTGCGCAGGAGCAGGCCGAGGCGCTGCGCGCCGCGGGCGTACGCCGGGTCGTGCGCGACGAGGCGTTCCGGCTCGGCAAGGGCGCGGGCGAGCAGCACGTCGGAGGGCGCGGGCACCGTGACGCCGGCGGCCCGCTCCTCGTCGCGCAGGGCGCGCCCGAGCCGCCGCAGGTCGGCGGCGTCCATCCCGCCGAGCGGCGAGGCGAGCAGCGTGAGCGCCGCCTCGACCCCGACCCATCCGGCGTCGCCCCGGGGGTCGGCGGCACCGGCACCACCGACCGCTGCGGCGGTCCCGGACGCCGCATCTGCTGCATCTGCTGCTCCGGACAGCTCAGCGGTCTCGGCGGGATCAGCCGGGTCGGCGGTGACCGTTCCGGCCCGATCGGCCGCGTCCACCGGCTCGGGGGCCGCGTCGAGCGGCTCCGCGGCCCCGCCGGCCGCGGTCGGATCGGTGGCCGCCTCCCCGGGCGCGGGCGTCGCCCGGGCGGCGGCGCGCAGGGCCGTCAGGAGGGGGGAGACGGCCGGTTCGTGGCGGAGCGGGATGTCCGCGCCGTCCGTCTCGGCCGGGACTCCCGCCGCGATCAGGGCCCGCCGCATCGCCGGCAGGGTGCGGCCGCCGGCGCGGACCAGGACGGCCATGTCCTGCCACGGCACGCCGTCCTCCAGGTGGGCGCGGCGCAGGACGTCGGCGATGTTGTCCAGCTCGGCGCCGGCCGTCGGGTACGTGTACACCTCGACCCGACCCCCGTCCCGCGTCGGGGCGAGCCCGCGGTGGGCCCGGACCGCGTCGGAGGGCAGCCGCGGCACCGGCATGCGGGTGGTCAGCAGGCGGGTCGCGGCCAGCAGGTTCGCGGCCGAGCGGCGGCCGACGGTCAGGGCGCGGACGGCGGCGCCGGGGAAGGCCCCCTCGAAGTCCAGCGTGTTGTTGATGTCCGCGCCGCGGAAGGCGTAGATGGACTGGTCCGGGTCGCCGAACGCGATCAGCGTGCCGCCCGGCCCGGCCAGGGCCTGGAGCAGGCGCAGCTGCGAGGCGTCGGTGTCCTGGAACTCGTCGACGTAGATCACGTCGTAGGCGGCGGACAGCGCGGGCGTCCGCTCGGCGAGCAGCACGGCCCGGTGCAGGAGCTCGGCGTAGTCGAGCGTGCCCTGCATGTCGAGGACGTCGAGGTACTCGGAGAGGAAGGCGGCGGCGGCCTTCCAGTCCGGGCGGCCCTGCCGGGAGGCGAACGCGTCCAGTGCGCCCGGGCCGAGGCCCAGCTCGCGGGCGCGGGCGAGGACCGCGCGGACCTCGTCGGCGAAGCCGCGGGTGGTGAGGGCGGCCCGCAGGTCGTCGGGCCAGCGGATGGACCGGATCTCGCGCTGCCCCTCCAGCAGGGTGCGGACCATCACGTCCTGCTCGGGACCGGACAGCAGCCGCAGCGGGTCGGCGAACAGGTCGGTGTCCTGGTGGGCGCGGACCAGCCCGTAGCAGAAGGAGTGGAAGGTGGTGGCCTGCGGGGCGCGGGCGCCGCCGAGCCGCAGGGCGGCCCGGTCGCGCAGTTCCACGGCGGCCTTGCGGCTGAAGGTGAGGATCAGGATGCGGGCCGGGTCCGTGCCGGCCTCGACGCGGGCGGCGGCGGCCTCGACGAGGGTGGTGGTCTTCCCGGTGCCGGGTCCGGCGAGGACCAGCAGCGGTCCGGTGGTGTGATCAACCACCGCCCGCTGTGCTGCGTCCAGCACAGGGGGCTCCACCCGCCGCTGCCCGCCGCGCACGAGGCGGTACGCGTCCGGGGTCCGGGTACGCCGCCGCTCGGAACGGTCGGAGGAAGAGGTGATCACGTGGGGTGCCGGTCCTGGTGGGTCTGCTGCGGTTGCTGCCACGGCGCATGCCGAAGAGGCAACGCTACGGCAAGCGGGACGCCCCGCGCAGTTCGCCGAGGTCCGCAGCGGGTGACCGTCCCGGGCGCCGGACGGGACCCCGCCCGGGACGGCGGGAGCCGCCCCGGGCGGGCCGTCGCCGCTCCCCCGTACGGTCCTCCGCGGGGGCGGGCCACTCCCCTCCGGGGCGTTCCGTGGCCGAAGCTGTCAGATGTGACCCTCGTCCCGTTCCGCGCTCGCGCCGCTGCCGTCCCAGCGGGCCCGCCGCATGTCCAGGCGCGCCTCCCCGTCGGTCGTCAGCCGCAGCGGGGTGGACTCGGTGCGGTAGTGCTCCAGGGCCCGGTGCTCGCTGCCCGGCAGGGGGCGGCCGTCGGCCCGTACGACGCGCCACCAGGGCACGCCGCCCCCGTACAGGGCCATCACGCGGCCGACTTGGCGCGGGCCTCCCTCGCCGATCCATTCGGCGACGTCCCCGTAGGTCATCACCCGGCCGGGCGGAATCCGCTCGGTCACCTCCAGCACGCGCTCCGCGTACGCGGGCAGCTCCTCGCTCATTCCGCCCATGGTGCCGCACGCGGCGCAGGCTCCTGCGGAGTGTTTCGTTCCCGTACCGGCGCGCACCCTGATGCCCCCCGCGCCCGCCGGTCCGTGCCACCATCTTCCGGGCGGTGACTGGTGATACGTGATCAAGAAGAGACGGATGTGACGACGAAGGAGCAGGGTGTGAGCCCTCCGGACGGCGCGACCGAGGACGACGGATCGCGCCCAGAGCCGCGCCCGCGGCCGGAGCCGGCCCCGGAGCCGAGCCCGCACCCGGGCGCGCGCCCCGGCGATGCGTCCGGGCGCCCGGACTCCGCCGAGCCGGGCGAGGTCGTCGAGGTCGACGAGCCGCTGCTCGCCGCCCGCGTGCACCGGCCCTCGGACCTGGTCCGTCTCCTCGTCGGCGTCCTCGGCATCGCGGTCGTGCTGGCCATCGCCGCCTTCGCGCACGGCACCACCGCCGGCCTGGAGGCCGACATCAGCCAGGGCACCGGCGCCGCCCCAGACCTGCTGATCCAGGTCGCCGGCCTGGTGTCGAGCATCGCCGTCCTGCTCGTGCCCGTCGCCTTCGCCATCGAACGCCTGATCAAACGCGACGGGCTGCGCATCGCCGACGGCGTGCTCGCGGCCGTCCTCGCCCACGGGGTGACCCTCGCCACCGACCTGTGGGTCTCCGAGGGCGCCCCCGCCTCCATCCAGGACGCCCTGACCCGGGCCGCCGGCGCGGGCGGGGCACTCACCGACCCGGTGCACGGCTACCTCGCGCCGGTGATCGCGTACATGACCGCGGTCGGGATGACGCGCCGGCCGCGCTGGCGGGTCGCCCTGTGGGTGGTGCTGCTCCTGGACGCGTTCGCGATGCTGGTCAGCGGCTACACCACCCCGTTCTCGATCATCCTGACGGTGCTGATCGGCTGGAGCGTCGCGTACGGCACGCTGTACGCCGTCGGTTCGCCGAACGTCCGCCCGACCGGACAGCACCTCCTCGCCGGTCTGCGGCGCGTCGGCTTCCAGCCGGTCAGCGCCATGCGCGCGGAGGTCGCCGACGGCGCAGACGCCTCCGAGGTCAGCGACCGCGGCCGCCGCTACCACGTGGCCCTGGAGGACGGTCCGCCGCTCGACGTCACCGTCGTGGACCGCGAGCAGCAGGCCCACGGCTTCTTCTACCGGGTGTGGCGCCGGATGTCCCTGCGCGGCATCACCACCCGGCGCAGCCTGCAGTCGCTGCGGCAGGCGCTGGAGCAGGAGGCGCTGCTCGCGTACGCGGCCATCGCGGCCGGGGCGAACGCACCGAAGCTGATCGCCACCTCCGAGCTCGGCCCGGACGCCGTCATGCTCGTGTACGAACACCTGGACGGGCGGCCCCTGGACTCCCTCCCCGACGCGGAGATCACCGACCGCCTCGCCCACCACGCGTGGGAGCAGGTCCGGGCCCTGCAGTCGCGGCGGATCGCCCACCGCCGGCTCACGGGCGACGCCCTGCTGGTGGATCGTTCCGGCAACGTGGTCCTGACCGACCTGCGCGGCGGCGAGATCGCCGCCGGCGACCTGGTCCTGCGGATGGACATCGCCCAGCTGCTGACCACCCTCGGCCTGCGGGTCGGCGCGGAGCGGGCCGTGGCCTCGGCGGTGTCGGTGCTCGGCCCGGACGCGGTGGCGGACTGCCTGCCGCTGTTGCAGCCGATCGCGCTCAGCCGGTCCACCCGGGCGACCCTGCGCCGGCTGGCCCGGGAGCGCGCCGACCGGCAGCGGGAGGCCGTGCTGGAGTCCTCGCGGGCGGCGAAGGCCGCGCGGGAGGCGGCCGCGGGGGCGAAGGCCGGGACGGTCTCGGCCGCGGACCGCGCCGCGGACCGCAAGGCGGAGAAGAAGGCCCTGGACGACGCCCTGGACGGGGCCCGCGAAGAGGACCTGCTGAGCCAGATCCGCCGGCAGGTGCTGCTGATCCGGCCGCAGGCCCCTGTGGAGCCGGCCCGCCTGGAGCGGATCCGGCCGCGCACGCTGGTGTCGTTCATCGCGGGCGCCTTCGGCGCGTACTTCCTGCTCACGCAGCTGGCCCACGTGGACTTCGCGACGATCGTCGCCCAGGCGCAGTGGGGCTGGGTGGGGGCCGCGCTGGCCTTCTCGGCGCTCTCGTACGTCGCGGCGGCGATGAGCCTGCTGGGCTTCGTGCCCGAACGGGTGCCGTTCCTGCGGACGGTCGTCGCACAGGTCGCCGGGTCCTTCGTGAAGCTGGTCGCCCCGGCGGCGGTCGGCGGTGTCGCGCTGAACGCGCGGTTCCTGCAGCGGGCGGGGGTCCGGCCCGGGCTGGCCGTGGCGAGCGTGGGCGCCTCCCAGCTGTTCGGGCTGGCGTGCCACATCCTGCTGCTGCTGTCCTTCGGCTATCTGACGGGCACCGAGAAGACCCCGGAGATGACCCCGTCGCGGACGGTCATCGCGGGTCTGCTGACGGTGGCGGTGCTGGTCCTCGTCGTCACGGCGGTGCCGCTGCTGCGGAAGTTCGTGGTGACCCGGGTGCGGGCGCTGTTCGCGGGTGTGGTGCCGCGCATGCTGGACGTGCTCCAGCGGCCCCAGAAGCTGCTCACGGGCATCGGCGGCATGGTGCTGCTGACCGGCTGCTTCGTGATGTGCCTGGACGCGTCGATCCGCGCGTTCGGGGGCGGCGAGACCCTCAGCTACGCGAGCATCGCGGTGGTCTTCCTGGCGGGCAACGCCCTCGGCTCGGCGGCGCCGACGCCGGGCGGCATCGGCGCGGTGGAGACCACGCTGACGCTGGGCCTGATCGCCGCCGGCCTGGAGAAGGAGGTCGCCATCTCGGCGGTCCTGCTGTTCCGCCTGATGACGTTCTGGCTCCCCGTCCTCCCCGGCTGGGTGTCCTTCAACTACCTGACCCGCAAGGAAGCGATCTAGCCGCGGCCCCTGCCGGCCGCCGGGACCCTCGCCGGGCGGCCGCCCGGACGGGTGCCTGCGCGGGCGGGTCGCCGGCCGCGGTCGCAGGATGGGGGTATGTCGACGAACGTGCTGCGCCTTGCCGGTGTCCTTGGTCTCGTGGGAGCACTGGTGACGGTCGGTGCGTGCGCCGGCGGGGAGGAGCGGGCGACGCCCCGGGCCGGCGGGACCAAGGGGGCCCCGCCGCTCAAGTGGAGCACGTGCCCCGCGCCCGATGCCGCGCAGGGCGGCGGGCAGGCCCCGCCGAAGGGCTGGGAGTGCGCCACGCTGCACGTTCCGCTCGACTACGCGCAGCCGGAGGGCGAGACCATCCCGATCGCGCTGATCCGGGCCAAGGCCCGCAGCAAGGACGAGCGGCTCGGCTCGCTCGTGTTCAACTTCGGCGGGCCGGGTGGGTCCGGGATCAGTACGCTGCCGGGCGCCGCCAAGGACTACGAGGCCCTGCGCAAGCGGTACGACCTGGTGAGCTTCGACCCCCGCGGGGTGGGGCGGAGCGCGCCCGTGCTGTGCGAGACCGACAAGCAGCTCGACCAGTACTACGCGCAGGACTCCACCCCGGACACGCCCCAGGAGGAGAAGTCCTTCACGGATGCGATCCGCCGCTACCAGGCGGCCTGCAAGGCCCGCTCCGGGAAGGTGCTGCCGTACGTCGGCACCGAGAACGCCGCCCGCGACCTCGACCGGATCCGCCAGGCCCTCGGCGACGAGAAGCTGAACTACTTCGGGATCTCGTACGGCACGGAGCTCGGCGGGGTCTACGCCCACCTGTTCCCGAAGAACGTCGGGCGGGCCGTCTTCGACGCCGTCGTGGACCCGACCAAGACCTACGAGGGGGGCGCACTCGGCCAGGCCGAGGGCTTCCAGCTGGCCCTCGGGAACTTCGCGCAGGACTGCGTGGACCGCGGCGAGGAGTGCCGGCTCCAGGGCAGCACCGCCAAGGAGATCGAGGACAACATCGTCCGGTTGCAGAAGAGCCTCGCCGACAAGCCGATCCCGGGCGTCGGGGGCCGGATGCTCACCGATTCCGCGGCGACCAACGGGATCGCGCAGGCCCTGTACTCGCAGGAGCTGTGGCCACTGCTGGAACAGGGCATCGACGAGGCCGAGGGCGGGCAGGGGCAGCTGCTGATGGCGCTGTCCGATGCGCTCAACGGGCGGGACCGCAGCGGCCGCTACAGCAACATCGGCGCCGCCAACACGGCGGTCAACTGCGCCGACTTCAAGGACCGGGTCGACCTCGCCCAGGCCAAGGCCAAACTGCCGGAGTTCCGGGCGGCCTCCCCCGTCTTCGGGGACTTCCTGGGCTGGGCGCTGACGAGCTGCACCGGCTGGCCGGTGGCGGGCGCGTGGGAGACCCCGGACGTGTCGGCGCCCGGCGCGGCCCCGATCGTGGTGATCGGCAACACCGGCGACCCGGCGACCCCGTACGAGGGTGCCCGGCACATGGTCGAGCGGCTCGGCCCCGGCGTGGGTGTGGAGCTCACGTACAAGGGGCAGGGGCACGGGGCGTACAACAGCGGCGACCCGTGCGTGCAGCAGGCGGTGAACTCCTACCTGCTGGACGGGAAGGTGCCGCCCTCCGGCAGGGTGTGCACCCCGGCCCCCTCCCAGCCCGCCAGCCCCACGGCCCAGCCCGCCAGCCCCACGGCGGCCCCCGCCGTCTGACGGGGCGAACGCCGTAGGGGGGCGGGGGGGGGGGGGGGGGGGGGGGGGGGGGGGGGGGGGGGGGGGGGGGGGGGGGGGGGGGGGGGGGGGGGGGGGGGGGA
>NZ_JBVHVT010000082.1:0-41402 GCF_055564695.1 Streptomyces sp. NPDC029014 | reverse complement strand
GAAGCCCGGTAACGGGTGGAGCTGACTGGTACTAATAGGCCGAGGGCTTGTCCTCAGTTGCTCGCGTCCACTGTGTTAGTTCTGAAGCAACGAACTCGCCATGCCGGCTTGAGTTCAACTTCATAGTGTTTCGGTGGTCATAGCGTTAGGGAAACGCCCGGTTACATTCCGAACCCGGAAGCTAAGCCTTTCAGCGCCGATGGTACTGCAGGGGGGACCCTGTGGGAGAGTAGGACGCCGCCGAACAACCCGCCCTTTTAGCTCAGTCGGTAGAGCGTCTCCATGGTAAGGAGAAGGTCAACGGTTCGATTCCGTTAAAGGGCTCCATCAAAAAGGCCCCCGCCATTCGGCGGGGGCCTTTTTTGTTTGCCCGTACGGGCGACAGGTCGCATCTGAAGCGGCGCGGCCGGAGGGGCGGGGTACGCCGCGGCCGCCTAAGGTGGTGGGAAGGCGGAAGACGGTTCTGCCGGCCTGGGAGGCGTGATGACCGTACCCTCCGACGCGGCACCGCGGCAGTCACAGCGCGACCCCGAGGACGTTCTCCGGGAACTCGGCGGCTCGTGGCACTGGGCGCTCGGCCTCGCGCTCGCGACACTGATTCCGGGCATCCTGGTCCTCGTCTGGCCCGACGAAACACTGCACATCCTGGCCGTCATCATCGGCCTGCAGCTGCTCGTGGCCGGCGTCCTCGGTTTCGTCAGGGCCTTCTCGCACAGCAGCGAGGGAGGCAGCAGACTGGCGAGCGTCCTGATCGCCCTCCTGTCGTTCCTGGCAGGCGTCCTGGTCCTACGGCATCCGATGCAGACGATCGGCGCACTCTCCCTGATCGTCGGCGTGTTCTGGCTACTGACCGGAGTGCTCACGGCCTACACGGCCATCGCCGACCGCTCGCTCGCGCACCGGGGCCTGCTCTTCGGACTGGGCGCACTCGGCGCCGTCGCCGGAATCGTCGTGCTCTGCTTCCCGGTGGAAACCGCGGTCGCCCTCACGAGGCTGCTCGGGCTGTGGCTCGTCCTGCTCGGCGTGCTCGAAGTCGTGATGGCCTTCGCACTGCGCTCCTCCACCCGCCGCACCCTGTCCACGGGCCCGCCGTGAGGAGAACCACTCCGGCTTATAGGTTCTGTCTCCTTGGTCGGCGTCGGGTCCAGGCGATGGCGAGTCTTTCGCTTCGTGTGGCCAGGCCGCGCCACTGGTCGAGGCGGGTGATGCACCGCTCGACGGTGTTGCGCTGTTTGTAGGCCACGTGGTCGAAGCAGGGCGGGCGGCCTCCGTGGCAGCCCCGCCGCAGGTGGCCGACCTGGTCGGACGGCTGAGGGATGACCGCCCGAGGGCGTGATCGGCACGCTCGCCGGAGCGGATCGCCCCTCTTTGCGTGCGCCTGCGGCGTGCTGGTGGGCCCGCACGACCGTGGAGTCCACCGGCACCGTCCAGTCGATGTCGTCGCCGGCATCCGCCGTTGCTGGAACGAGCCGAGCTCATCGGGCAGGTGACGAAAAGGCTGCGGCCGCCGTCGGACTCGGTCACGACGTCTCGTGAAGAAGACGGCCCGCGTGATCGGTACCGTGGCGGCGACCGCCGGACTGGCGGTGACGGCCGACGTCAGTACGGCGTCTCCCGCGTCCGCGGAGACGCCCGACTGGCTGATGAGCATGAACAGCGGCAAGTGCCCGGTCGTGCAGGGCACAGCAACGGCAACGGTGCCTTCCAGTACGAGTGCGGGTTCTTCGCGGACCAGAAGTGGGTGATGGTCCGGAGCGCGCGGTCCGCGGCCGGCAGTGGGCCGACCACCGGCGCACCCTCGAGGCCATCGTGTGGAAGTACCGCACCAACTCGTCCTGGCGGGACCTGCCCGATGAGCTCGGCTCGTTCCAGACCGCCCCCGGACCGCTGCCCCTCGGGCGGTCATCCCGCAGCCATCCGACCAGGTCGGCCACCGCCTGCGGCGGGGCCGCCACGGAGGCCGCCCGCCAGGCTTCGACCACGAGGCCTACAAACAGCGCAACACCGTCGAGCGGTGCATCAACCGCCTCGACCAGTGGCGCGGCCCGGCCACACGAACACCAGGCCGCACTCCACCTCGTCGGCATCCTCACCTGGACCCGACGCCGACCAAAGAGACAGAACCTAGGAGTGTCCTGAAGATCTTGAAATCGCGCCCGACTTGCGCCGCTTTAGGACGATCGACATTTGCTGGCAATCCAGGGTGAGCCGGGCGGTCAGAGCAAGATCTTCAGCGGACTCCTAGTCGCCCGTGCGCTGCTCCGGGACGCGGAAGGCCAGGATGGCCATGTCGTCCGAGGCCGGCTCGGCCGCGAAGCGCTCCACCGCGCGCAGGATCCGGGCCGCGACCGCGCCGGCGGTCAGGCCGGTACAGCCCGTGAGGACCTCGGTCAGGCCGTCGTCGCCGAGCATGCGGCTGCCCTCGCGGCGCTCCGTCACCCCGTCGGTGACGCACAGCAGGACGTCGCCCGGGTCGAGGGTGAGCGACTGCTCGTACAGGTCCAGCTCGTCCAGCACGCCCAGCAGCGGCTGCGGGTCCGCGGCGGGGACGACCTCGCCGTCCGGGCGCAGTCGCAGCGGCAGTGGGTGGCCGGCGCAGACGACCTTCATCAGGGCGCTGCCGTCCTCCTGGGGGTGGAGCTCGCCGTACAGGAGGGTGAGGAAGCGGCTGCGGGCACCCTCGTCGAGGATGGCCGCGTTGAGGCGCTCCAGCACCGCGGGGCCGCCCAGCCCCTCGCGGGCCAGGAGGCGCAGCGCGTGCCGGGCCAGGCCGGTGACGGCGGCGGCCTCCGGTCCCGTGCCGCACACGTCGCCGATCGCGAAGCCGTACGCGCCGTCGCGGATCGGGAAGACGTCGTAGAAGTCGCCGCCCACCTCGTTGCCCTCGCCCGCGGCCCGGTAGATGACCTCGACCTCCATACCGGGGATCGCGGGGGAGCCGGGCGGCAGCAGGCTGCGCTGCAGGGAGCGGCTGATCGCGGTGCGCTCCGAGTACAGGCGCGCGTTGTCCAGGGCGAGCGCGGCCCGGCGGGAGAGGTCCTCGGCGAGTTCGAGGATCTCCTGGCGGAAGTGTTCCTCGGAGGGCCTGCCCAGAGTGAGCATGCCGATCACCCGGTTGCGGGCCAGCAGGGGGAGGACGACCGTCTCGCCGCCGACGGCGGCCGAGGCCTCGTGCCAGGTGCGGGCGCCGGCCTCGCGGACCGGCTCGGGCGGGCTCACCCGGGAGAGCAGGGCCCGGAGGCCGTCGATGCGCTCCTCGTCCTCGTGCAGGACGTACGACAGGTACGGGTCCGAGGACTGGTCGGCGATCGTGTACACGGCGCACCAGGTGGCCAGCGTCGGTACCGTCATCTGTGCCATGAGCGCCAGGGTCTGGTCCCGGTCGAGGGTGCCGGCCAGCAGGTCGGAGGCCTCCACGAGGAAGGAGAGGGAGCCGCGGCGCAGGCGCTCCAGCTCGCCGAGGCGGGCCGACTCGACGGCCAGGGCGATCCGGTCGGCGGCGAACTGCAGGCGTAGCGCCTCCGCGTTGGAGTAGCGGCCCGGGTTCTCGGCGGCCACGCCGAGGGAGCCGGTGAGCCGGCCCTCGACCTTGAGGGGGACGGTGACCACCGAGCGCATGCCGGTGGCGTCCAGCAGGGGAACGGCGCCGGGGACGGCGGTCAGGTCGTCGTGGACGGCGGGCATGCGGGCCGAGCCGTAGCGGTTGGTGCCGGCCTCGACGGGGACGCGGGCGAACCGCTGGCGGGTGGAGGGCAGCCCGGTGGTGGCGCGGACCTCCAGCTCCGTCTCGTCGTCCGTGGCCAGCAGCAGGAAGGCGGCGTCGGCGTCGAGCATGTCGCGGGCGCGCTCGACGGTGCGCTGGAGGAGGCTGTCGAGGTCGTCCGGGGCGGGGGAGCCGATGAACACTTCGAAGGGGTCCGCGGGCCGGGCCTCGGCCAGCGGGAAGCCGTCGGAGACGGGCGTGCGGACGGGCGTCTGGAGCAGGGCGCGCTCGTCGTCGTGGACGAGGAGGCAGACGGTGGACGGCTCGCCGTGCGCATCGCGGACCCGCAGGTGGGAGGCGTACACGGGGATGACCCGGCCGTCGGCGCCGCGGATTCCGTAGCTGCCCTCCCAGCGGGACAGGCGCAGGGCCTCGGCGATGCCGGTGCCCGTGCCGGGGGTCTGCGGCCAGGCGGCCAGCTCGGCGAGCGGCCGGCCGAGGGCCTTCCCGGCGGGGTGCCCGAAGACGTGCTCGGCGTCCTCGTTCCAGGCGGAGATGCAGTCCGCGGCGTCGATCTGGACCACGGCCACGCGGACGCGGCTGTCGGCGAGCGGCAGCAGGCGGTCGGGGACGACGGGCCCGGCGGAGCGGGTGCCGACCGGGCGGTCCGGCAGGTCGAGGCGGAACCACACGTGCTTGTGCGTGGCCGTGTACTCGACGCCCCAGCGGGTGGCGAGGGCGGCGCAGAGCATGAGGCCGCGGCCGTTCTCGCGGTCGGGGTCGGCGTACGGGCGGTCGCCGGGGTAGCGCAGCGGGAGTTCTCGCTCGGGATAGCGGTCGGCGACCTCGACCCGTACGCCGTCCTCGGTGCGCAGGCAGAGGACTTCGGCCCGGGTGCCGGCGTGGACCACGGCGTTCGTGACGAGTTCGCTGGTGAGCACGACGGCGTCGTCGACGATGTCGGCGAAGCCCCAGCCCTGCAGGGTGTCGCGGACGAACACCCGGGCGGTGGCGACCGAGCGCCCTTGGGGGTCGAAGCTGGCAGCCGCCCGAGCCGTGATCACAAGTCTCCTTCGACGCGGTGGGACATCGGATGCCAGGTTACTTACCTTCGCGCCCGTCATGGTGCCGTCGTCGGGGATTCCACCCGCGGAGTGCGGGCGGTGTGCGATGGTGCCGAAGTGTTATGGCCAGGTTCGGCCGGAGTGAAACACTGGGCAGGATCGGGTAGCCGGGCGGGTGACGCGCCGGGTGCCGATGGAACAGGGTCGACCCTTTCGGGAGGGACACGGTGGAGTCTGGCGCAGCGGTGCGGCGTACGGGTACGCGCGCGAAGGGCGGGCGTCCGCGCCGGGGCGGAACGACGGAAGTCGATACCGCCGCCCTGAACCGGCTGCTCACGGCCCTGGTGTCGATGCGGGACGGGAACTTCCGCAAGCGGCTGACGGTGTCGGGCGACGGGGTGATGGCGGAGATCGCCGCCGTCTACAACGAGGTCGCCGACCGCAACCTGCACCTGACGGGAGAGCTGTCCCGGGTGCGGCGGATGGTGGGCCGCGAGGGGAAGTTGAGCGAGCGGCTGGAAACGGGTGCCTGCGAAGGCTCCTGGGCGGCCGCGATCGACGCCTCGAACCAGCTGGTGGACGATCTCGCCCGGCCGGTGTCCGAGGTGGGCCGGGTGCTGTCCGCGGTTGCGGAGGGCGACCTGGACCAGCGGATGGACCTGCGGACGCTGTCGGCGGACGGGACGGGGCATCCGCTGCGCGGGGAGTTCCTGAAGGTCGGGCGCACCGTCAACAACCTGGTCGACCAGCTGTCCGCGTTCACGGACGAAGTGACGCGCGTGGCGCTGGAGGTGGGCACCGAGGGGAAGCTCGGCGGTCAGGCCCAAGTGCGTGGAATGTCGGGTTCGTGGAAGGATCTGACCGACTCCGTCAACACCATGGCGTACCGGCTCACCGCTCAGGTGCGTGATATCGCGTTGGTGACCACGGCGGTGGCGAAGGGCGATCTGTCGCGCAAGGTCACGGTGCACGTGGCCGGCGAGATGCTCCAGCTGAAGAACACCGTCAACACGATGGTGGACCAGCTGTCCTCGTTCTCCTCGGAGGTGACGAGGGTCGCCCGCGAGGTGGGCACGGAGGGCGAGCTCGGCGGCCAGGCGAAGGTGCCCGGGGTCGCGGGCGTGTGGAAGGACCTGACCGACTCCGTCAACACGATGGCGGGCAACCTGACGGCCCAGGTGCGGGGGATCGCGCAGGTCACGACGGCCGTCGCGAACGGCGACCTGTCGCAGAAGGTACGCGTCAGCGCGCGCGGCGAGGTGGCGCAGCTGGCCGAAACGATCAATCAGATGACCGAGACCCTGCGGACGTTCGCGGACGAGGTCACCCGGGTGGCCAGCGAGGTCGGCGCCAAGGGCCTGCTGGGCGGTCAGGCGCAGGTGCCGGGGGCGGCGGGGACGTGGAAGGACCTCACCGACTCGGTGAACACGGTCTTCCGCAACCTGACCACGCAGGTGCGCGACATCGCGCAGGTGACGACGGCGGTGGCCAACGGCGACCTGTCGCAGAAGGTCACGGTCGACGTGGCCGGCGAGATGCTGGAGCTGAAGAACACCGTCAACACGATGGTGGACCAGCTGCAGTCCTTCGGTTCGGAAGTGACCCGGGTGGCCCGCGAGGTGGGCGTCGAGGGCGAGCTGGGCGGTCAGGCGCAGGTGCCGGGGGCGGCGGGGACGTGGAAGGACCTCACCGACTCGGTGAACACCGCGTTCCGGAACCTGACGGGCCAGGTCCGCAACATCGCGCAGGTGACGACGGCGGTGGCCAACGGCGACCTGTCGCAGAAGGTCACCGTGGACGTCTCCGGCGAGATGCTCCAGCTGAAGAACACCGTGAACACGATGGTCGACCAGCTGTCCTCGTTCGCCGACCAGGTGACGCGGATGGCGCGGGACGTGGGCACGGAGGGCCGGCTCGGCGGTCAGGCGCGCGTGGAGGGGGTGTCCGGCACCTGGAAGGAGCTGACCGACTCGGTCAACTTCATGGCCGGCAACCTCACCTCCCAGGTGCGCCAGATCGCCCAGGTGACCACGGCGGTGGCGCGGGGCGACCTGTCGCAGAAGATCGACGTGGATGCGCGCGGCGAGATCCTGGAGCTGAAGAACACCATCAACACGATGGTCGACCAGCTGTCGGCCTTCGCGGAGCAGGTGACCCGGGTGGCCCGGGACGTGGGCACGGAGGGCCGGCTCGGCGGGCAGGCGCAGGTGCCCGGGGTGGCCGGCGTATGGCGTGACCTCACGGACTCGGTGAACGGCATGGCCGGGAACCTGACCTCGCAGGTCCGCAACATCGCGCAGGTCGCGACGGCGGTGGCGCGGGGCGACCTGTCGCAGAAGATCGACGTGGATGCGCGCGGCGAGATCCTGGAGCTGAAGAACACCCTCAACACCATGGTCGACCAGCTCTCGAACTTCGCGGAGCAGGTGACCCGGGTGGCCCGCGAGGTGGGCACCGAGGGCATCCTGGGCGGCCAGGCGGAGGTGAAGGGCGTCTCCGGCACCTGGAAGGACCTCACGCAGTCCGTCAACTTCATGGCGAACAACCTGACCTCGCAGGTGCGCAACATCGCCGAGGTGACGACCGCGGTCGCGATGGGCGACCTCTCCAAGAAGATCACCGTCGACGCCAAGGGCGAGATCCTCGAACTCGTCACGACCGTCAACACGATGGTCGACCAGCTGTCCTCGTTCGCGGAGCAGGTCACGCGGGTGGCGCGCGAGGTGGGCACCGAGGGCATCCTGGGCGGTCAGGCCCGGGTGCGCGGGGTGACGGGCATCTGGAAGGACCTGAGCGACAACGTCAACACGATGGCCGGGAACCTGACGGCGCAGGTGCGCGGGATCGCCCAGGTCTCGGCGGCCGTCGCGAACGGCGACCTGACCAAGAAGGTCACGGTGGAGGCGCGCGGCGAGGTCGCGCAGCTCGCGGACACGGTCAACACGATGGTGAAGACGCTGTCCTCGTTCGCGGACGAGGTGACCAGGGTGGCCCGCGAGGTGGGTACGGAGGGCAGGCTGGGCGGCCAGGCCCACGTGCCGGGCGTGTCCGGGACGTGGAAGGACCTCACCGACTCGGTGAACTTCATGGCGTCCAACCTGACCGGTCAGGTGCGCCAGATCGCCATGGTCACGACGGCCATCGCCAAGGGCGACATGACCAAGAAGATCGACATCGATGCGCGCGGCGAGATCCTGGAGCTGAAGACCACGATCAACACGATGGTCGACCAGCTGTCCTCGTTCGCCGACCAGGTCACGCGGGTGGCGCGCGAGGTGGGCACCGAGGGCATCCTGGGCGGCCAGGCCCGGGTGCGGGACGTCGACGGAACCTGGCGCGACCTCACCGAGTCGGTGAACGAGATGGCCGGGAACCTGACCCGGCAGGTCCGCGCGATCGCCGCGGTGGCCACGGCGGTGACCCGCGGGGACCTCAACCTCAAGATCGACGTGGACGCGGCGGGCGAGATCCAGGTCCTCCAGGACAACATCAACACGATGATCGCGAACCTGCGCGACACCACCCTGGCCAACGAGGAACAGGACTGGCTGAAGAGCAACCTCGCCCGGATCTCGGCCCTGATGCAGGGCCGCCGCGACCTGGACGACGTGGCCTCGCTGATCATGAGCGAGCTGACCCCGGTGGTCTCGGCGCAGCACGGGGCGTTCTTCCTGGCGGTGCCGTCCGGCGGGATCACCGAGGTCGGGACAGAAGGGGGCCCCGACGGCTCGTACGAGCTGCGGATGCGCGGGAACTACGGGTACGCGGGCGGCCAGATGCCGACCATGTTCCGGCCCGGTGAGGGGCTGATCGGGACCGTCGCCGAGGAGAAGCGGACGATCCTGGTCGAGAACACCCCGCCCGGCTACCTGAAGATCTCCTCCGGGCTAGGGGAGGCGCCGCCGGCGCAGGTGATCGTGCTGCCGGTGCTGTTCGAGGGGAAGGTGCTCGGCGTCATCGAGCTGGCGTCCTTCCAGCCGTTCGCCCAGATCCAGAAGGACTTCCTCAGCCAGATCGCCGAGATGATCGGTACGAGCGTCAACACCATCAGCGTCAACTCCAAGACGGAGATGCTGCTCAAGCAGTCGCAGGAGATGACCGAGCAGCTGCGCGAGCGCTCCGACGAACTGGAGAACCGGCAGAAGGCCCTCCAGGCGGCCAATGCGGAGCTGGAGGAGAAGGCGGAGCTGCTGGCCCAGCAGAACCGGGACATCGAGGTGAAGAACACCGAGATCGAGGAGGCCCGGCAGGTCCTGGAGGAGCGGGCCGAGCAACTGGCGGTCTCGATGCGTTACAAGAGCGAGTTCCTGGCGAACATGTCGCACGAGCTGCGCACCCCGCTGAACTCGCTGCTGATCCTGGCCAAGCTGCTCGCCGACAACGCGGACGAGAACCTGTCGCCGAAGCAGGTGGAGTTCGCCGAGACCATCCACGGGGCGGGCTCGGACCTGCTCCAGCTGATCAACGACATCCTGGACCTGTCGAAGGTCGAGGCGGGGAAGATGGACGTCTCCCCGACCCGGATCGCGCTGGTGCAGTTGGTGGACTACGTGGAGGCGACGTTCCGGCCGCTGACCGCGGAGAAGGGTCTGGACTTCTCGGTGCGGGTGTCCCCGGAGCTGCCGGCCACCCTGCACACCGACGAGCAGCGGCTGCTCCAGGTGCTGCGCAACCTGCTGTCGAACGCGGTGAAGTTCACCGACACGGGTGCGGTGGAGCTGGTGATCCGCCCGGCCGGGTCCGACGTGCCGGCGGCGATCCGCGAGCAGCTGCTGGAGGCGGGTTCGCTGCGGGACGCGGACGCCGACCTGATCGCGTTCTCGGTGACGGACACCGGGATCGGGATCGCGGCGAGCAAGATGCTGGTGATCTTCGAGGCGTTCAAGCAGGCGGACGGGACCACCAGCCGGAAGTACGGCGGTACGGGCCTCGGGCTGTCCATCAGCCGGGAGATCGCCCGGCTGCTGGGCGGGGAGATCCACGCGGCCAGCGAGCCCGGCCGCGGGTCCACCTTCACGCTGTACCTGCCGCTGCACCCGAGCGAGCTGCCTCCGCAGGGGTACGCCCCGCCGCAGCCGGGTGGCGGCCGGGCCGACGGCCACCACCGGCCGGCCGACGGGGTCCGTGCGGCGCTGCCGCCGGCGTCGGCGGCCGTGGCGCACCCGCCGGTGCTGCACGGCCAGGTGCAGCAGATGCAGCCGCAGCCGCAGCCGCAGTCGCTGCCGCTGCCCGTGGGGTCCGGGCATGCGGGCGGCGGGCCGGCCGGTCCGGCGCAGGGCGGCGGGGCCGCGCTGTTCCGGCGGCGCCGCAAGGCGCCGATCGACCCGGAGCCGCGGACGGCGGTGCCGGGGCAGCCCAACGCGGTCGGGCCGGAGGACGGCTGGGGCAGCCCGGAGGAGGAGCTTCCGGTGGTGCCGCGCACGTACGACTTCCACGGGGAGCGGGTGCTCATCGTGGACGACGACGTGCGCAACGTCTTCGCGCTGACCAGCGTGCTGGAACAGCACGGGCTGGCGGTGCTGTACGCGGAGAACGGCCGGGAGGGCATCGAGGTGCTGGAGCAGCACGACGACGTGGCGGTCGTGCTGATGGACATCATGATGCCGGAGATGGACGGGTACGCGACGACCGCGGCGATCCGGCGGATGCCGCAG
Source organism: Streptomyces sp. NPDC029014 (assembly GCF_055564695.1). Taxonomy (NCBI): domain Bacteria; kingdom Bacillati; phylum Actinomycetota; class Actinomycetes; order Kitasatosporales; family Streptomycetaceae; genus Streptomyces; species Streptomyces sp. NPDC029014. Next base: position 30,981 of record NZ_JBVHVT010000082.1, on the reverse strand, counting down.
TTCGCGGGGCTGCCGATCATCGCGCTGACGGCGAAGGCGATGAAGGGCGACCGGGAGAAGGCGATCGATTCCGGGGCGTCCGATTACGTCACCAAACCGGTCGACCCGGACTACCTGCTCTCGGTGATGGAGCAGTGGATGCGCGCCGAGTGACCGGTGGCCGACCGGTCCGGTACCAATTGCTGACTGACTGTGGCGAAACGGGTGTGGGAGGGCACAGGACGGGGAACCTTCAGCTCCCCCGCACCGTTTCCGCTTCGTGCACAGTGACATCTTGGTGACAGGGTGTGGCGATCTCGGGACTAGGGCTACGATGACCGGCACAAGGACGGGCGGCGCAAGGATGCCGTCCTCTGGGGCGGGGCCCGGCGCACAGGCCGGTGCCAGGAGCCGGGGAGGCCCCATGCCGGGGCGAGGAGGACAGGGCATGGTGCAGAAGGCCAAGATCCTCCTGGTCGACGACCGGCCGGAGAATCTGCTGGCGTTGGAGGCCATCCTCTCCGCGCTCGATCAGACACTCGTCCGGGCGTCGTCGGGGGAGGAAGCGCTCAAGGCGCTGCTGACGGACGATTTCGCGGTCATCCTGCTGGACGTGCAGATGCCCGGGATGGACGGCTTCGAGACGGCCGCGCACATCAAGCGGCGGGAGCGGACCCGGGACATCCCGATCATCTTCCTCACCGCGATCAACCACGGTCCGCACCACACCTTCCGCGGGTATGCGGCGGGCGCGGTGGACTACATCTCCAAGCCCTTCGACCCGTGGGTGCTGCGGGCCAAGGTCTCGGTGTTCGTGGAGCTGTACACGAAGAACTGCAAGCTGCGCGAGCAGGCCGCGCTGCTGCGCCTGCAGCTGGAGGGCGGCGGCGTGGGCGGCGACGCCACCAGGGAGACGGCCGGGCTGCTGGCCGAGCTCTCCGCGCGGCTGGCGGCGGTCGAGGAGCAGGCCGAGGCCCTGACCAAGCAGCTCGGCGAGGAGGCCGCCGATCCGGCGGTCGTGGCGACCGCGGCCCATCTGGAGCGCAAGCTCACCGGGCTGCGGCGGGCGCTGGACGCGCTGGAGCCGGGGGCCGGCGGGGCGGCGCCGATGCTGCCCGCGCAGAACTGACGGACCGACTCCGGGCCCCGGCAGATCCGTCTGGCGGGGCGTCAGGTCTGGTGGTGCGTCAATCAGCCGATGGGGCGGCCGACACGAACGGGTGAAGAGGTGGGCACGCGTGTCCACCGGCGCGCGCACCGGTAACCTCGGCCCCATGGCCTCACGTACGTCCGGCAAGGGTTCCCAGAGCAAAGCGGGCACCGCGAAGGGCCGTACCGGCCGTACGGCGGCTCCGGCGAAGAAGGCGGCTCCCGCGCGGGTGCCCGCCGCCAAGAAGACGGCGGCCAAGCGGCCCCCCGCCCGGAAGGCGCCGGCCAAGCCCGCGCCCTCCCCGACCGGGGGCGTGGTGCGGCTGGTGCGCGCCCTGTGGCTGGGCTGCGCCCACGCCGTCGGTGCGGTGTTCCGCGGGATCGGCCAGGGTGCCAGAAGCCTCGACCCGGCGCACCGCAAGGACGGCGTGGCGCTGCTGCTGCTCGCCCTGGCGCTGATCGTCGCCGCCGGCACCTGGTCCAACCTGAGCGGTCCCGTCGGGGACCTGGTCACCATGCTGGTCACCGGGGCCTTCGGGCGTCTCGACCTGCTCGTGCCGATCATCCTCGGCATCATGGCGGTACGTTTCATCCGCCACCCCGACCAGCCCGACGCCAACGGCCGCATCGGCATCGGCCTTTCCGCGCTCGCCGTCGGCGTGCTCGGCCTCGTGCACCTCGCCTGCGGGGCGCCGGGCCGGGACGAGGGCACCACGGCCATGCAGAACGCGGGCGGGCTGATCGGCTGGGCCGCATCCAAGCCGCTGATCTTCACCATGGGGGCGCCACTGGCGGTCCCGATGCTGGTGCTGCTCACGGTCTTCGGGCTGCTCGTGGTCACGGCGACCCCGGTCAACGCGATCCCGCAGCGGTTGCGGCGGCTCGGCATCCGGCTCGGGATCATCGAACCGAACGCGTACGACGAGGAGCTCGCGGAGGAGGCCGAGGGCGGCCCGGACCGCGCCGCCGGCCGCCGTGGCCGGCACGACCCCGAGCAGTGGCGGGCCCGCAGCGGCCGGGCCTCCGGGGCGGACCCGGTGGACGAGGCCGAGGAGGAGGCGCTCGCCCGCCGGCGCCGGCCGCGCAGGACCCCGGTCCGGCCCGCCGAGGAGCGGGAGATGGACGCCGTCGACGTGGCCGCCGCGGCCGCCGCGTCGTTCGAGGGCGTCGTGCTGGGTGGGATGCCGCCCTCCCCGCTGGTCGCCGACCTCACCCGGGGCATCTCCGGCGCGCACGAGGGCGCGCAGACCACCACCCCCGTGCCGCCCGCCCGCTCCGGAGGTCCGGCCGGCGGCCGGCCGGACGCCGACCCGCCGGCCCCCGGCCGGAACCCCGCGGCCGCCGCCTCCGCTGCGGCGGCCTCCGCCACCGAGCCGGCCGGGGCCCCGCACGACACCACCGCCGCGGCCTCCGGGACCCTGTCGGTGCCCGACCTGACCAAGGCGCCCCCGGAGCCCCAGCCGCTGCCGCCGCGCGCGGAGCAGCTGCAGCTGCGCGGGGACATCACGTACGGCCTGCCCTCACTGGACCTGCTGGAGCGCGGCGGCCCCGGCAAGACGCGCAGCGCCGCCAACGACACCGTCGTCGACGCGCTGCGCAACGTCTTCTCCGAGTTCAAGGTCGACGCGGACGTCACCGGCTTCACCCGCGGCCCGACGGTCACCCGGTACGAGGTCACCCTCGGCGCGGCGGTCAAGGTCGAGCGGATCATCGCGCTGACCAAGAACATCGCGTACGCCGTGGCCAGCCCGGACGTCCGGATCATCAGCCCGATCCCGGGCAAGTCGGCGGTCGGCATCGAGATCCCGAACACCGACCGCGAGATGGTGAACCTGGGCGACGTCCTGCGGCTGGCGGAGTCCGCCGAGGACGACCACCCGATGCTGGTGGCGCTCGGCAAGGACGTCGAGGGCGGCTACGTCATGGCCAACCTGGCGAAGATGCCGCACGTGCTGGTCGCCGGCGCCACCGGGTCCGGCAAGTCCTCCTGCATCAACTGCCTGATCACCTCGATCATGGTCCGGGCCACCCCCGAGGACGTCCGGATGGTCCTCGTGGACCCCAAGCGGGTGGAGCTGACGGCGTACGAGGGCATCCCGCACCTGATCACGCCGATCATCACCAACCCCAAGCGGGCCGCCGAGGCCCTGCAGTGGGTCGTCCGCGAGATGGACCTGCGCTACGACGACCTGGCGGCCTTCGGCTACCGGCACATCGACGACTTCAACCGGGCCATCCGGGACGGCAAGATCAAACTGCCGCCGGGCAGCGAGCGCGAGCTCAGCCCGTACCCGTACCTGCTGGTGATCGTGGACGAGCTCGCCGACCTGATGATGGTCGCCCCGCGCGACGTGGAGGACTCCATCGTCCGGATCACCCAGCTGGCCCGCGCCGCCGGCATCCACCTGGTGCTCGCCACCCAGCGGCCCTCGGTGGACGTGGTCACCGGTCTGATCAAGGCGAACGTGCCCTCGCGGCTCGCGTTCGCCACGTCCTCGCTCGCCGACAGCCGGGTCATCCTCGACCAGCCGGGCGCGGAGAAGCTCATCGGCAAGGGCGACGGCCTGTTCCTGCCCATGGGCGCCAACAAGCCCGTCCGCCTCCAGGGCGCCTTCGTCACGGAGGAGGAGGTCGCCAAGGTCGTCCAGCACTGCAAGGACCAGATGGCGCCCGTCTTCCGGGACGACGTCACGACCGGGCAGAAGCAGACGCGGGAGATCGACGAGGAGATCGGCGACGACCTGGACCTGCTGTGCCAGGCGGCGGAGCTGGTGGTCTCCACCCAGTTCGGGTCGACCTCGATGCTCCAGCGCAAGCTGCGGGTGGGCTTCGCCAAGGCCGGCCGGCTCATGGACCTCATGGAGTCGCGGGGGATCGTCGGCCCGAGCGAGGGTTCGAAGGCGCGTGACGTGCTGGTCAAGGCCGATGAGCTGGACGGAGTCCTCGCCGTCATCCGTGGGGAGGCCCAACCGTGATGATTCTGCGGGCAACCGTTTCCCCTGGGCCCACGTCTAGTTGAGCGAGTCGGCGGTGCCGCTCCCGAAGCCGCGTCACGGGGGCCGGGCCGCCGCTGCACCGCCGGATTCCGCAACACCATTCGGATGGCGTACGGACTCCACCCCTCCGGTTGCTCCTCTCTTTCACCGCGCCCCTAGACTGGACGTCCAGCAGGTGGCTACACGCTCGAAAGGCGCCCTCGTGTCCATCGGCAACTCCAACTCCCCCGAAGATGAGCGGGCTTCGACCGGCGACGGATCCGAGGACCGCATCATCGACCGTACTTCCGAGGAGCCGTCCATCGGGACGGTGCTGAAGAAGGCCCGGATCGCCGCCGGGCTCACCGTCGACGAGGTCAGTTCCACCACCCGCGTGCGCATCCCGATCGTGCACGCGATCGAAGCTGACGATTTCACGCGCTGCGGCGGCGACGTCTACGCCCGCGGCCACATCGGCACGCTCGCGCGCGCCGTCCGCCTCGATCCGGCACCGCTGGTCGAGGCGTTCGACGCGGCCCACGGCGGCCGCCCGGCCCCCACGCCGGCCGCGCCGATGTTCGAAGCCGAGCGCATCCGCCCCGAGCGGCAGCGGCCCAACTGGACCGCGGCCATGGTCGCCGCCATCGTCGCCGTGATCGGCTTCGTCGCGTTCACCGCCTTCGGCGGCGGCAACGGCAAGGGCACCCATCCGGTGGCGGAGGGCTCCGCCGCCCCGAAGGCCGCCCCCAAGCAGTCCGCCGGCAAGCCGGCCGCACAGCCCCAGCAGGACCCGGTCCGCCCGGTCGCGCCCAAGCCGGAGCCCTCGGACAGCGCCATCGCGGCCGCGCCCAAGGACCTCGTCACGGTCGCGATCACGGCCAACGACGGCGAGAGCTGGATCTCGGCCAAGGACCACAGCGGCCGGCTGCTCTTCGACGGGACCCTGGCCGCGGGCGAGTCCAAGACCTTCACCGACAAGGAATCCATCGATCTCGTCCTCGGCGACGCCGGGGTCGTCACGCTGTTCGTGAACGGCAAGGAGATCAAGGACGAATTCCGGTCGGGTCAGGTGGAACGTCTCACATACACCAAGGACGATCCCCGTCCCGGGGCGGCCCAGGCGGGCTGAGCAGCACAGAATGCAAAATTCCGGATCCCCGGGGTGTCGTACGGCACCCCGGGGATCTTGGTTTACCGGGACTTGGGGCGGGGGTCGGCGTTTGGACAAAGTAGTCTTGAGTCCATGCCCGAACGCCGTACCGTCGCCCTTGTCACTCTTGGCTGCGCCCGTAACGAGGTGGACTCGGAGGAGCTCGCAGGCCGCTTGGCGGCGGATGGCTGGGAGCTCGTCGAGGACGCCGCCGATGCGGACGTCGCCGTCGTCAACACCTGTGGCTTCGTCGAAGCCGCGAAGAAGGACTCCGTAGACGCCCTGCTGGAGGCCAACGATCTGAAGGATCACGGCCGCACCCAGGCCGTCGTCGCCGTCGGCTGCATGGCCGAGCGCTACGGCAAGGAGCTCGCCGAGGCGCTCCCCGAGGCCGACGGCGTGCTCGGCTTCGACGACTACGCCGACATCTCCGACCGCCTCCAGACCATCCTCAGTGGAGGCGTCCACGCCTCCCACACCCCCCGCGACCGCCGCAAGCTGCTCCCGATCAGCCCGGCCGACCGACAGCAGGCCGCCGACGTGGCCCTGCCCGGCCACGCCCAGGCGCCGGCCGCCGAACCCGCCGAGGCCCCCGCCGACCTCCCCGAGGGCCTGGCCCCGGCCTCCGGGCCGCGCGCGCCGCTGCGCCGCCGCCTGGACAGGAGCCCGGTCGCCTCGGTCAAGCTGGCCTCCGGCTGCGACCGCCGCTGCTCCTTCTGCGCCATCCCGTCGTTCCGCGGCTCCTTCATCTCCCGCCGCCCCTCCGACGTGCTGGGCGAGACGCGCTGGCTCGCGGAGCAGGGCGTCAAGGAGGTCATGCTGGTCTCCGAGAACAACACCTCGTACGGCAAGGACCTCGGCGACATCCGCCTGCTGGAGACGCTGCTCCCCGAGCTGGCGGCCGTGGACGGCATCGAGCGCATCCGCGTCAGCTACCTCCAGCCCGCCGAGATGCGGCCGGGCCTGATCGACGTCCTGACCTCGACCCCCAAGGTCGCCCCGTACTTCGACCTGTCCTTCCAGCACTCGGCCCCCGACGTGCTGCGCGCCATGCGCCGCTTCGGCGACACCGACCGGTTCCTGGAGCTGCTGGACACCATCCGCACCAAGGCCCCGCAGGCCGGCGTCCGGTCCAACTTCATCGTCGGCTTCCCCGGTGAGACCGAGGCCGACTTCGCGGAGCTGGAGCGCTTCCTCACCCACGCGCGGCTCGACGCCATCGGCGTCTTCGGCTACTCCGACGAGGAGGGCACCGAGGCCGTCACGTACGCGGACAAGCTCGACGAGGACACCATCGCCGAGCGGCTCGCCCACATGCAGATGCTCGCCGAGGAGCTCACCTCGCAGCGCGCGGAGGAGCGGATCGGGGAGACCCTCGAGGTGCTCGTCGAGTCCGTCGAGGAGGTCGACGAGGACGGTGACGGCGCCTACGGCCGCGCCGCGCACCAGGCCCCCGAGACCGACGGCCAGGTCGTCTTCACGGACAGCACCGGCCTGGTGCCCGGCCGCATGGTGACGGCGAAGGTGGTCGGCACGCTGGGTGTCGACCTGGTGGCCGAGCCCCTGGGCCTTGAGGAGGCGGCGGGATGACAGGAGTCCCGGCATCTGCGGCGGGCGGGACCGGCCGCCGGCCCGCTCCCGGCACGAAGCTGGGCGCTGCGGCGGTCGATCAGGCCAGCCTGTGGAACATCGCCAACATCCTGACGATGATCAGGCTCGTCCTGGTGCCGGGATTCGTCCTCCTGCTCCTCGCCGACGGCGGGTACGACCCGGTGTGGCGCGCGCTGGCCTGGGCCGCGTTCGCCGTCGCCATGATCACGGACATCTTCGACGGGCACCTGGCCCGGACCTACAACCTGGTCACGGACTTCGGGAAGATCGCCGACCCCATCGCCGACAAGGCGATCATGGGGTCGGCGTTGGTCTGTCTGTCCTGGCTGGGGGACCTGCCGTGGCTGGTGACCGGGGTGATCCTCGGACGTGAGCTGGGGATCACGCTGATGCGGTTCTGGGTGATCCGCTACGGGGTGATCCCGGCCAGCCGGGGCGGGAAGCTGAAGACCCTGTTCCAGGGCACCGCGGTCGGCATGTACGTGCTGGCCCTGACCGGGCCGCTGGCGACCCTGCGGTTCTGGGTGATGGCGGCCGCCGTGCTGCTGACCGTGGTCACCGGTTTGGATTACGTACGCCAGGCCGTGGTGCTGCGGCGCCGGGGTCTGGCCGAGGAGCGGGCCGCGAGGTGACGGAAGCGGTGGGGGGATCCGCAGGGGACCGGAGCGCGGTGCGCGCCGGAGCGGATGCCGCCGTGCAGGGCGGCGGGGCCGGGGCGGCCGCGGCGGAGGCGCTGAGACTGCTCGCGGAGAGTGACCAGACGGTTGCGGTGGCGGAGTCGCTGACCGGGGGGATGGTGGCCGTGGAGCTGACGGCCGTACCCGGCGCATCCCGGTCGTTCCGCGGATCGGTCACGGCGTACGCCACCGACCTGAAGCACCGCGTGCTGGGCGTGGACGCCGAGCTGCTGGCGGCCGAAGGCGCGGTGAACGCGCAGGTCGCGAGCCAGATGGCGGCGGGGGTACGGCGCGCGCTGGGCGCTTCGTGGGGAATCGCGACCACCGGGGTGGCCGGCCCCGACCCGCAGGACGGGCAGCCGGTGGGCACGGTTTTCGTCGCCGTGGCCGGTCCGGCGGACGAGAAAACCGCGGCACTGAGGTTGAACGGCTCTCGGGAGGAAATCCGTAGGGAGAGTACACGGACAGTGCTCGAACTCCTCTTGAGCGAACTCCGCGAGAATGTGCGGGGGCAGGATACGGAACAGAACGGGGGGATTTGATGTTTGCAGCCCTGAGTGAACACGACATCGCTCCCCGCACGGCCGCGGCGCGAGGCGGTACGGTGGGGCGTGAAGGATGCGGCTACACGGTCAGAGGAGGGAGCCACCGATGATTCTGCTCCGTCGCCTGCTGGGTGACGTGCTGCGTCGGCAGCGCCAGCGCCAGGGCCGTACTCTGCGCGAAGTCTCCTCGTCCGCCCGAGTTTCTCTCGGCTATCTTTCCGAGGTGGAGCGGGGGCAGAAGGAGGCGTCTTCCGAGCTGCTCTCCGCGATCTGCGACGCGTTGGACGTACGGATGTCCGAGCTGATGCGCGAGGTCAGCGACGAACTGTCGCTGGCGGAGCTGGCACAGTCGGCCGCGGCGAGTGAACCGGTGACGGTACCGGTCCGCCCGATGCTCGGTTCGGTGTCCGTGACCTCGGTCGCGGGCGGTCCGGAGCGGGTGACCATCAAGGCACCTGCGGAAGCGGTGAACGTCGTAGCCGCCTGAGCACGAGTGCGCGAGCCGTGACGGCATGAGCGTGGCCGGAGCCCCGGTCGGTGCGTGAGCACCGGCCGGGGCTCCCGGCCGTTCTGGGTGCGGGGGCGGCGGGCTTGCGGGAGGATGGTCGCAGTCCGTAGCGCGGCCACACCCCGGGAGGCAGCCGTGCGGCGATTACTTGTGCCCCTCGTGCTGGCGGCGGCCGTGCTGTGGTGCTGGGCGGTGCTGCGACTGGCCCTGGCGCCCGACGAGTCCGGCCCCCTGGAGGGGGCGGCGGCCGTGGGCGGCTGGGGGCTCGGGCTGCTGCCCGTGCACTGCACGCCGGAGCCGTCCCGGACCTCCCGGGAGGCCCGGGCCTCCCGGCTCACTACCAGGGCATCGACACCCCGCCGTTCGGACGCAGGATCTGACCCGTCATGAACGAGGAGGCGTCCGAGGCCAGGTAGAGCACGGCCCGGGCGATGTCCTCGGGTTCGCCGACCCGGCCGAGCGGGGACATCCGGACCATCACCGCCTCGGTCCGCTCCTGGACCTCCGGGCCGTGACGGGCGGTCATGGAGGTGCGGACCCAGCCCGGGGCGACGGCGTTGACCCGGATGCCGTGCGGGCCGGCCTCGGTGGCGAGGGTCCTGGTGAGTTGGACGACCGCGGCCTTGGCGGCGCTGTAGCAGAGCAGACCGGGTTGGGCGGCGTCGACGGCGCCGGAGGCCATGGTGACGATCGAGCCGGGGCGGCCGGCGGAGATCATGGCGCGGGCGGCCTCCTGGCAGGTGCGCCACACCCCCTTGAAGTTGACGTCCAGGACGCGGTCAAGGTCCTCGTCCGCCGTGTCCAGGACGCTGCTGGTGTGCATGATCCCGGCGATCGCGGCGGCGATGTCGAGCGGGCCCGCGGCGGCCACGGCCGCCCTGAGGGCGCCCCGGTCGGTGACGTCCAGGGGGTGTGCCACGGCCCGTCCGCCGGCCTCCGCGATCAGCTCGACCGTCCGGGCCAGGCCCGCCGCGTCGCGGTCGGCGCAGTGCACGGCCGCGCCCGCGGACGCCAGCAGCAGGGCGGTGGCCCGGCCGATGCCGCCCGCGGCGCCGGTGACGAGGGCGGTGCGTCCGGTGAGGTCGTACGGGGCCGGGGGCGCGCTGGTGGGTGAGGGCATGCCGGGACCGTACGACCGGATCTGACGGGGCGTCAACTATCGGGTTGCGATTGCGGGGCGGGTCCGGACTGGCAGCGCGGGCACCAGTAGGCCGGCCGCCCGTCCTGGAGGTCCTCGCGGACCGGGGTGCCGCAGCGCAGGCACGGGCGGTGGGCGCGGCCGTAGACGAAGAGCTCCTGTCCGGGGCGGCGGATGCCGGTGGTGTTGCGGCCCCCGTGCTCGCCGGTGTTGGCGGCGAGCAGCCGCCGGGCGGCCTCGGCGAGCCGGACGGCGGTGGTCCCGGGGTCGGGGAGGGAGCCGACCGGGGTCCACGGGGTGACCTGGGCGAGGAAGCAGAGCTCGGCCTTGTAGACGTTGCCGATGCCGGCCAGGTTGCGCTGGTCGAGCAGGGCCTCGCCGAGGGGGCGCTCGGGGGTCGCGAGCAGGTTGGCGGCGGCCCGGGCGGCGTCCCAGTCGGGGCCGAGGAGATCGGGGCCCAGGTGGCCGACGGCCCGGTTCTCGTCGGCGGTGCGGAGCAGTTCGACGACCGGGAGGCGGTAGCCGACGGCGGTGTGGTCCGCGGTGCCGAGGACGGCGCGGATCTCGTGGGCGGGGCCGCCGTGCCAGGGCCGGCCGGCGGCGAAGACGCGCCAGGCGCCGTCCATGCGCAGGTGGGTGTGGAGCGTGAGGCCGCCCTCGAACCGGGCGAGGAGGTGCTTGCCGCGCGGCACGACCTCCAGGGTGGTGCGCCCGGTGAGGTCGGTGGTGGCCAGGCGGGGGACGCGCAGGTCCCAGCGGGTGAGCTCGCGGCCGGCCAGGGCGGTGTGCAACCGGGCGGCCGCCCGCCAGACGCTGTCTCCTTCGGGCATGGCCCCATTGTGGCCCCGCGGGGCGGGGTGGCACCGGGCGTGCGAAGTGGCACCGGACGGGCCGGGGAACGGGCCGAGCCCCTGCGACGGGGTGCCGTCGCAGGGGCTCGGTGTGTCGGTGTGGCTGCCGCCGGGGCCGGTGCGGGCCGGTGGTGGGCCGGTGGTGGGCCGCCCACCCCCTCTCGACCTCTCGACCCGTGGGCCGCTTACTTCCAGACGAGGCCCTTGCCCTTGCTCAGGGAGTTGTACGGGTCGCCCCAGTACTCGGCCCCGGAGACCTTGGTGTCGGCCGAGGGCGCCAGCGCGACCGCACAGCCGGTCTGGGTCTGGCCGTTGGTGAAGCCCTTCGGCAGGGACTCGGCCGGGCACTTGTCGAACTTGCCTATGACGGCCAGCTTGCCCGCCTCGGAGCCGTCGCCGAGCAGGCCCTTGATGTGGCCGACGGAGGCGAAGGAGAGGTCGGTGGTGCCGACGTTCTTCACCGAGTAGCGGATGTAGTAGGGAACCTTGCCCTTGACCTGGTCGCCGAGCTTGAAGACGTCCAGGTCGGCCGCGTTGCCCTGCTCGATCGCGGTGACGGTGAGGGCGATCGTGCCGCCCTTGGTGCTGCCGTAGTCGAACGGGACGGTCGCCGTCTCGCCGAGCTTGAACTGCTGGCCGGACTTGGCCTGGCCGGCCGCACCCGCGGCGGGCGCGCTGGAGCCGTAGCCGGACGGGGAGCTCGGGGCCGCGCTGCTGGGCTGCTCGGCCGGGGCGGCCGGGGCGGCCGGCGCGGACGAGGCAGGGGCGGACGGCGCGGCGGGGATCTCCTCGTTGCCGTTCTTGCAGCCCGTCAGGCTCAGCGTGCCCGCAACCGCCAGACCGATGACGCCCGTCGTGGTCCGTCGCATGGTGCTCATTCTTCTCTTCCCCCATGTAGGTGCTTTTTCGGTGCGGCATCGTCAGGAGTGATGCCTGCGTGGATCTTGATAGTCCAGAAACGATCAGCCATGCCAGCCAGAACGGGCTCCGTGACATGCCCAATACATAAGCGCGACGTAAGCGCAATGGTCGGTACGGCTCCGCAGCTTTATGCCAGCCTCACTCGTGGCGCTTCGGCGCACCGTCAGTGGCGCAGTCGCAGGCCCCGCGGAGTGGCGTGGAAGCCCGCCGCCTCAAGAGCTGTGCCCAGCGCGGACGTCAGCGCCGGGGCCGCATTGATCCGCTCCACCGTCAGCGCCGGCAGCGTGCCCGCACGGGAGGCCTCCGTCAGCGCGGCGGTCGCCGCCGCCAGCCGCGGATCCTCCGCAGGGGGCCACGCCAGCAGCGTCTTGCCCCCGCGCTCCAGGTACAGCGTCAGCTCGCCGTCGACCAGCACCACCAGGGAGCCCGCCTTCCGGCCCGGCTTGTGCGAGGCCCCCGCCGGGGGCTCCGGCCACGGCAGCGCCGCCCCGTACGCGTTCGCCGGGTCGGCGGCCGCCAGCACCACCGCCGCCAGCGGCGGGGGGTTCCGCTCCGCCGACCGCAGCCGGTCCACCGCACCGTCCATGGCGAACTGGGCCGCGCCCAGCCCCTCCACCACGTAGCCGCGGCGGGCCTGGCCGCTGTCCTCGAACGCCGACAGGACCCGGTACACGGCGCTGAAACCGCCCGCCACGCCCTCGGCGGCCACTGCGCCCCGGGTGACCACCCCGTGCCGGTCCAGCAGCGTGCGGGCCAGCGCGTGCGCCCGGTGCGTCGGGTCCGCGGCCCGGCCGGGCAGCAGCGACCAGCGCCCCGACACCGTCGGCGGCCCCGGCCGGGACACCTGCGCGCCGAGCGTGCCGTACCGCCCGCGCGGCACCGTGCGCCGGGCGCGGTGCGCGGTGGCCCCCGCGGTACGGCCGGAACCCAACAGGGAACGCAGTGGGGCCAGGGAGTCGTTCGTCAGCCGGCCGGACCAGGCCAGGTCCCAGACCGCCTCGGACAGTTCGAGGTCGGTGGCCTCCGGATGCCCTGCGCGGACCGACTGGGCCAGCTGCCGGAAGAACAGGCCGTACCCGCCCGACAGCGCGTCCAGGACCGCCTGGTGCAGGGGCGTCAGCTCCAGCGGGTGCGGCTCGGGCAGCAGCAGCGGCGCCGCGTCCGCCAGGTACAGCGAGACCCAGCCGTCCTTGCCCGGCAGCGCCCCGGCCCCCGCCCACACCACCTCACCGGTCGTGGTCAGCTCGTCCAGCAGGGTCGGCGCGTACCCCGCCACCCGTGACGGCAGGACCAGCCGCTCCAGCGCCGAGGCCGGCACCGGCGCGCCCTGCAACTGTTCGACCGCCCGGGCCAGGCCGTCGATGCCGCGCAGCCCCCCGCCCAGGTGTTGCCACTGCGGCAGGAACGTGGCCAACGATGCGGGGGGTACCGGCTCCAACTCCTGGCGCAGTGCGGCCAGCGAACGCCGGCGCAGCCTGCGCAGCACGGCCGCGTCGCACCACTCCTGGCCGATGCCCGCCGGGTGGAACTCGCCCTGCACGACCCGGCCGGCCGCCGCCAGCCGCTGCAGCGCGCCGTCGGTGACCGCCGCTCCCAGCCCGAAGCGGGCCGCGGCCGCCGCCGTGGTGAACGGGCCGTGCGTGCGCGCGTACCGGGCCAGGAGGTCGCCGAGCGGGTCCTTGACCGGCTCGGTGAACGCCTCCGGCACCCCGACGGGCAGCGCCGTGCCCAGCGCGTCGCGCAGCCGCCCCGCGTCCTCGACCGCCGCCCAGTGCTCCGCCCCGCCGATCCGCACCCGGATGGCCCGCCGGGCGTCCGCGAGCTCCTGCGGCCAGGCCGGGTCGGCGCCCCGCTCGACCAGCTCGGCCCCGGTCAGCGGGCCCAGCAGCCGCAGCAGGTCGGCGACCGACTCCGCGTCCTTGGCCCGCCGGTCCTCGGTGCGCCACTGCAGCTCCCGCTCCAGTTCCCCCAGTACCTCGGGGTCCAGCAGCTCGCGCAGCTCCGCGTGGCCGAGCAGCTCCGCCAGCAGCCGGGAGTCCAGCGACAGCGCGGCCGCCCTGCGCTCTGCGAGCGGCGAGTCCCCCTCGTACAGGAACTGGGCGACGTACCCGAACAGCAACGACCGGGCGAACGGAGACGGCTCGGGGGTGGTCACCTCCACCAGGCGGACCCGGCGGGACTCGATGTCCCCCATCAGCTCCGTCAGGCCCGGCACGTCGAAGACGTCCTGCAGGCATTCCCGTACGGCCTCCAGCACGATCGGGAACGACCCGAACTCCGAGGCCACCTGGAGCAGCTGGGAGGCGCGCTGGCGCTGCTGCCACAACGGCGTGCGCCGGCCAGGGTTGCGGCGCGGCAGCAGCAGGGCGCGCGCCGCGCACTCCCGGAACCGGGAGGCGAACAGGGCGGAACCGCCCACCTGGTCCGTGACGATCCCGCCGACCTCGCCGTGATCGAAGACCACGTCCGCCGCGCCCAGCGGGGCCTGTCCCTCGTCGAACTCGAAGGAGCGGGCGGCGGCCGGATCGTGGTCCAGCAGGTCCATCGAGAGCAGGTCCGCGTCCGGTAGCCGCAGCACGATGCCGTCGTCGGCATGCATGACCTGCGCGTCCATGCCGTACCGCTCGGTGAGCCGGGCGCCGAGGGCCAGCGCCCACGGGGCGTGCACCTGCGCCCCGAACGGGGAGTGCACCACGACCCGCCAGTCGCCCAGCTCGTCGCGGAACCGCTCGACCACGACCGTCCGGTCGTCCGGCACGTGCCCGCACGCCTCCCGCTGCTCCGCCAGGTACGCCAGCACGTTCTCCGCGGCCCAGCCGTCCAGGCCCGCCGCCAGCAGCCGCAGCCGCGCGTCCTGCACGGACAGCGCGCCCAGCTCCCGCAGGAACGCGCCCACCGCACGGCCCAGTTCGAGGGGGCGGCCCAGCTGGTCGCCCTTCCAGAACGGCAGCCGGCCCGGCACCCCGGGCGCGGGGGACACCAGCACCCGGTCGCGGGTGATGTCCTCGATCCGCCACGAGGTGGTGCCCAGGGTGAACACGTCGCCCACCCGGGACTCGTACACCATCTCCTCGTCGAGCTCGCCGACCCGGCCGCCGCCCTTCTTCGGGTCGGCCCCGGCCAGGAACACGCCGAACAGCCCCCGGTCGGGGATGGTGCCGCCCGAGGTGACCGCCAGGCGCTGCGCCCCCGGCCGGCCCGTCACGGTGCCCGCGACCCGGTCCCACACCACCCGCGGCCGGAGCTCGGCGAACGCGTCCGACGGGTATCGGCCCGCCAGCATGTCCAGGACCCCGGTGAACGCCGACTCCGGCAGCGCCGCGAACGGCGCGGCCCGCCGCACCAGGGCCAGCAGCTCGTCCAGCTGCCAGGTGTCCATCGCGGTCATCGCCACCAGCTGCTGCGCCAGGACGTCCAGCGGGTTCGACGGGATGCGCAGCGACTCGATGGCCCCGGTGCGCATCCGCTCGGTGACCACCGCCGCCTGCACCAGGTCGCCACGGTACTTGGGGAAGACGACCCCCCTGGAGACCGCGCCCACCTGGTGCCCGGCCCGGCCCACCCGCTGCAGCCCCGAGGCCACCGAAGGCGGGGACTCCACCTGCACCACCAGGTCGACGGCGCCCATGTCGATGCCCAGCTCCAGGCTGGACGTGGCGACCACGGCGGGCAGCCGGCCCGCCTTCAGGTCCTCCTCCACCAGCGCCCGCTGCTCCTTGGACACCGAGCCGTGGTGCGCGCGGGCCAGCAGCGGCGGGGCCCCCTGCGCGGCGCCCGACTGGGCCATGATCTGGGCCGGCGGCGGCCCCTCGGGCAGCTGCTCGCCCGTCGCGCGCTCGTACGCGATCTCGTTGAGCCGGTTGCACAACCGCTCCGCGAGACGGCGGGAGTTGGCGAACACGATCGTCGAGCGGTGCGCCCGGACCAGGTCGGCGATCCGCTCCTCCACGTGCGGCCAGATCGACGGCTTGTCGCCGCCCTCCCGGTCCTCCGTGGCGGGGGAGCCGCCCAACTCGCCCATGTCCTCTACCGGTACGACCACCGACAGGTCGAACTCCTTGGCCGAGGGCGGCTGCACGATCTCCACCCGGCCGCGCGGCGCCAGGTAGCGGGCCACCTCCTCCACCGGCCGGACCGTCGCCGACAGCCCGATCCGCCGCGCCGGGCGCGGCAGCAGCTCGTCCAGCCGTTCCAGGGACAGCGCCAGGTGCGCCCCGCGCTTGGTCCCCGCCACCGCGTGCACCTCGTCCAGGATCACCGTCTCGACGCCGGCGAGCGCATCCCGCGTCGCCGACGTCAGCATCAGGAACAGCGACTCGGGCGTGGTGATCAGGATGTCCGGCGGCCGGTTCGCCAGCCCGCGCCGTTCGGCGGCCGGGGTGTCGCCCGAGCGGATCCCGACCCGGACGTCCGGTTCGGGCAGGCCCAGGCGGACCGACTCCTGCCGGATCCCGGTCAGCGGGCTGCGCAGGTTCCGCTCCACGTCGACCGCGAGGGCCTTCAGCGGGGACACGTACAACACCCGGCAGCGCTTCTTCGGCTCGGCCGGCACGGGCTCGGCCGCCAGCCGGTCGAGGGCGGCGAGGAACGCGGCCAGCGTCTTGCCGGAGCCGGTGGGCGCCACGACCAGCACGTCCGAGCCCTCCCCGATGGCCCGCCAGGCTCCCTCCTGGGCGGCGGTGGGCCCGGGGAAGGCCCCCGAGAACCAGGAGCGGGTCGCGGGGGAGAACGCGTCGAGCGCAGAGCCGGCCATGCCCCCATCCTGCACCCCGGCACCGACAACGGGCCCCGACCAGGGCCGATGCCCCGGCGAGGCCCTGGCGAGGGGCGGGGAGGCGGCGCGCGGGCCCGGCCGGGCGGGGCGCAGAATGGGGGAATGGCGGACGGCGGCGGGGACAGGGAGTGGGCACGGCACTGGCAGTACGCGGAGCTGCCCGGCCTGGACCTGCTGCGCGCCCACTACATCCGCCACGCCTTCCCCCGCCACGCCCACGACGGGTACGTGATCGCCGCCGTCACCGGCGGCATCGAGGAGGTCGGCCTGCCCGGGGGCACCGTCCACGCGGGACCCGGCAGCATCGTCCTGATCAACCCCGAGGTGCCGCACACCGCCCGCGCCGGGGCCCCCGAGGGCTGGGCGTACGCCACGCTCTACCCGTCCCGGGAGCTGATCGCCGACGTGGCCGCCGAGATCGCCGGGCTGCGCGGCACCCCCGGCTTCACCGTCGACTCGGTCGCCGACCCGCAGACCTCGCACACCATCACCGAGATCCACCGGGCCGCGGAGGAGGGCAACGCCCTCGCCGCCGACACCCTGCTGCGCACCGCCGTGGCGCGGATCCTGACCCGGCACGCCGGGCCGCTGCCCGCCCGGGCGGCGCGGAGCGCAGGCGCATCGGACGCGGCGCGGGCCCGCGCGGTGCTCCAGGAGCGGATGGCGGGGCCGCCGTCGCTGGAGCAGCTGGCCGCGGAGCTCGGGACCAGCCCGTTCGCCCTGCTGAGGGCCTTCCGGGAGCGGTACGGGATGCCGCCGCACACCTGGCTGACCGACGCGAGGGTCAGGCGGGCGCGCCGGCTGCTGGACGCGGGCACGGCCCCGGCCGAGGCGGCCGCCGCCGTCGGTTTCACCGACCAGCCGCACCTCAACCGGCACTTCACCCGCATCGTGGGGGTGACGCCGGGGGCCTACCGGCGGGAGCGGCGGGCCGGGTAGCGCACGGGCCGGCCGGTCGCGCCCGGCGTGCACGGCGCTCAGGGCCGCCGCCTGCAAGAACGTACAAGACCGGGCCGGGCCGTCCTGCGTACGGTCACGGCGTGGGAGAACGTCAGACAGTCATACGAGAGACACGGGAGACCCCCGAGGAGGTCGCCGGGCGGCCGCGCGCCGCCGTCGTGCGGGACGCCCTCGGGGTGGGGGTGGCCGTCGGCCTGTCCGGCTTCGCGTTCGGGGTGACCGCGGCCGGGTCCGGGCTCAGCGCCCTGCAGGCCGGTGCACTGAGCCTGCTGGTGTTCACCGGCGCCTCGCAGTTCGCGCTGGTCGGGGCACTGGCCGCGGGCGGGAACCCGTTCACGGCCGCCGCCGGGGCCTTCTTCCTCGGCACCCGGAACGCCTTCTACGGGCTGCGCCTGTCGCAGCTGCTCGCGCTGCCCCGGGCCGCGAAGCCGTTCGCCGCCCACTGGGTGATCGACGAGACCACCGCCGTGTCCCTGGCCCAGCCGGACCGCAGGTCGGCGCGGCTCGGGTTCACCGTGACCGGGCTGGCCCTCTTCGTCCTGTGGAACCTCACCACCGTGCTGGGCGCGCTCGGCGCCGAGGCCATCGGGGACACCGCCGCCTGGGGGTTGGACGCCGCCGGGCCCGCCGTCTTCCTCGCGCTGCTCGCGCCGATGCTGAAGAGCACCACCGAGCGGGCCGTCGCCGCGCTCGCGCTCGTCCTCGGGCTGGGCCTGCTGCCCTTCCTGCCCGCCGGACTGCCGGTGCTCGTCGCCGCGCTCGCCGCTCCCGCGGTCCTCTGGTCGAAGGGACGACGCCCGTGAACGTGTGGATCGCCATCGCGCTGACCGCCGTCGGCTGCTACGCCGTCAAACTGGCCGGGCTCCTCGTGCCCGCCGGAGCGTTGGAGCGGCCGCTCGTGCGTCGGCTCGCCGAGCTGCTGCCGGTCGCCCTGCTCGCCGCGCTCACCGCCCAGCAGACCTTCGCCACCGGGCAGGAGGTGGTCCTCGACGCGCGGGCCGCCGGGCTCGTCGCCGCGGGGCTGGCGCTGGTGCTGCGGGCGCCCTTCCTCGTGGTGGTCGGCGCCGCCGTCGCGGTCACCGCGGCGGTGCGGGCCCTGGGCGGATAGCGCCGCCGCAGGAGCCGCCCGCAGGAGCCGCCCGCGGGGGTGCACCGCGCGGGCGGGATACTGGGTGCATGCGTCTGACGATTTTCTGGGAGCGGATGGCCGAGCACTTCGGCGCGGGCTACGCGGACTCCTTCGCACGGGACCACGTCATGTCGGAGCTCGGCGGGCGCACCGTCCACCAGGCACTGGAGGCCGGCTGGGAGGCCAAGGACGTGTGGCGCGCCGTGTGCGCGGCGATGGACGTCCCGGCCTCGCTGCGCTGAGTGCGGGCCCACCCGTTTCCCCGTACGGGCGCCGGGTGGGACAGACTGGGCCGCGTGGCAGCCACCGATGAGACGACCCAGCACACCGAGCCGGCCGACCGGGCCGCGCAGGCCGCGCAGGCCGAACGGGCCGAACGGGCCGGGACGCCCGACGCGGCCGAACCCGCCGACCGGGTGGGGCCCGCGGGCGCGAGGGGACCTGCCGACCGGATGCCGCGCTGGCTGCCCCGCGCCGTCCTCCTCGTCCTGGGCCTGGTCGCCTGCTACCAGCTCGGCAGCTGGGCCTTCCACCAGCTGATCGGGCTGCTCGTCAACATCCTGATCGCGTTCTTCCTGGCCCTCGCGATCGAACCGGCCGTGTCACGGATGGCGGCCCGCGGCATGCGCCGCGGGCTCGCCACCTTCCTGGTGTTCCTCGGGGTGTTCGTCGCCGCGGTCGGCTTCGTCGTCCTGCTCGGCTCGATGCTCGCCGGGCAGATCGTCGACATGGTGGAGGGCTTCCCGCGCTATCTCGACTCCGTGATCAACACGATCAACGCGACCTTCCACACCGAGCTGTCCCGGCTGGAGATCCAGGACAGCCTGCTGCGCTCGGACTGGCTGCAGAAGTACGTGCAGGACAGCGCGAGCGGCGTGCTCGACGTGTCCGCCACGGTGCTCGGCGGACTCTTCCGCCTGCTGACCGTCGGCCTCTTCTCGTTCTACTTCGCCGCGGACGGGCCGCGGCTGCGGCGCGCACTGTGCTCGGTGCTGCCCCCGGCGAAGCAGTCGGAGGTGCTGCGCGCCTGGGAGATCGCCGTCGCCAAGACCGGCGGCTACCTCTACTCGCGCGGGCTGATGGCCCTGGCCTCCGGGATCGCCCACTACGTGGTCTTCGCGGTGCTGGGCGTGCCGTACGCGCCGGCGCTCGCGGTGTGGGTGGGGCTGGTCTCCCAGTTCATCCCCACCATCGGCACCTACCTGGCCGGCGCGCTGCCCACGCTGATCGCCTTCACCGTCAACCCCTGGTACGCGCTGTACGTCCTCGGGTTCGTCGTGGTCTACCAGCAGTTCGAGAACTACGTGCTGCAGCCCAAACTGACCTCGCGGAGCGTGGACATCCACCCGGCGGTGGCCTTCGGGTCGGTCATCGCGGGGACCGCCCTGCTGGGCGCGGTCGGGGCGCTCATCGCGATCCCGGCCGTCGCCACCCTGCAGGCCTTCCTCGGCGCGTACGTCAAGCGGTACGAGCTGACGGAGGAGGCCGACGCCGCTACTCCTGCTTCCCGCCGGCCGGGCCGAGTACGGCTGCCAGGGCGTCGCTGACGGCCGCTTCCACGGCGGGCTTCTCCAGGCCGAGACCGCTCAGCACGCCCTCGCCGTGCTCCAGCTCCAGGAGCGCGAGCAGGATGTGCTCGGTCCCGACGTAGTCGTGACCGAGGCGCAGGGCCTCGCGGAACGTCAGCTCCAGGGCCTTCTTGGCGGAGGCGTCGAAGGGCACCAGGTCGGGCACGGTGCCGTCGGTCGCGGCGGGCAGGGTGGCGGTGGCCGCGGCGCGCACGGCGTCCGGGGCGACGCCCTGGGAGCGCAGGGCGAGGACCGCGAGACCCTGTTCCTCGGCCAGCAGGCCGAGGACGAGGTGCTCGGTGCGGATCTCGGTGTTCCCCGCGGCGCGGGCCTCGCGCTGCGCCGACACGACGACGCTGCGGGCGCGCGGGGTGAAGCGGCCGAAGCCCTGGTTGGACTGGAAGTCGCTGCCCTCGCCCTCCTTGTCGGCCTTGGGCACGAAGCGCTTCTGGGCGGCCTGGCGGGTGACGCCCATGCTGCGGCCGATGTCGGTCCAGGAGGCGCCGGAGCGGCGGGCCTGGTCGACGAAGTGGCCGATGAGGTGGTCCGCGACGTCGCCGAGGTGCTCGGCGACGACCACGGCGCCGCTGAGCTGGTCGAGGGCGTCGGGGTGGGACTTCTTGATGGCCTCGATGAGGTCGTCGAGGCGTACCGGGTTGGTCATGCGAACGGGTTCCTCTGAAGGGTTCGTCATGAGTGCAACCGTAGGTTGACAGTCGAGAGGGTGTCAACCGCAGGTTGTCACTCGCGTGTGCCTGGCCGATATACAGGTGCGTCGTGGCCGGTTCGGTTGACCTGATGCCCATGACTGTCGCCGTGAGCCGGGCGGGCGCGGGCGGCCGCACCGCCCGTCCGGTGGGCGGCCGGGACCGGCCGACCGGATCGCGCCTCCTGCGGTCCCGATCGGTGGCGGCGCTGCGCAGCGGCGGTGTCGCGGCCGCCGCCCTGCTGCCCCTGGTCGGGATCGGCGCCCTGCTGCACGAGCCGGTGCCGATCCCGCCCGTCGCGGCGAGCGCCGCCATCGTCCACGGGGTCCCCGCCCTGCCGCTCGCGCAACCGCGCAGCGTCGTCGGCGGACACCTGCTGTGCGCCGGTGTGGGGTACGCGGTGCCGGCGGCGCCCGGTGGGGCGCCCTGGGCGGCCGCCTCCCGCACCCGCCCCGGCGGGGTCCGCCATCCCGTGTGCTGGTGGCGCGACCCGGTCCGGGGTCCGGGCCGTCGTGACGGGGTCGGGGCGTGAGGCCCGCGCGCCCGAGAACGCTCCTCGCCGCCGCGCACGTCATCCGGCTTCGGGTGCGGCCTCGCCTTCTGCGGGGTCCGGCTCCGCCCGCCGGGTGTGTGACCGGGCACAGCGGGCGGCCTGCTCGGGCCGGCCGCGGAGCTCCGCTCGGCCGGTCGGTATGCCCACCCGCGGGACGAAATGCCCGGTCGCAGCGCTGTCCGCCGCGGCGGCGGGGTCCGGCTTGACAGGGAAATCGAACATCCATTCTGATGGGTTATCCACAGCCGAACCGGCGCGGCAGCGCATTGTCAGTGGCAGGCGTTAGCGTCAATGGCGTGAAGCGATCGACTCAAGCAACCCGGGTGGAACCCATGGCAGGCACCGACCGCGAGAAGGCTCTCGACGCCGCGCTCGCACAGATTGAACGGCAATTCGGCAAGGGTGCGGTCATGCGCCTCGGCGACCGGCCGAACGAGCCCATCGAGGTCATCCCCACCGGGTCGACCGCACTGGACATCGCCCTCGGCGTCGGCGGCCTGCCGCGCGGCCGCGTCGTCGAGATCTACGGTCCGGAGTCCTCCGGTAAGACGACCCTGACCCTGCACGCCGTGGCCAACGCGCAGAAGGCCGGCGGCACCGTCGCCTTCGTGGACGCCGAGCACGCGCTCGACCCGGAGTACGCGCGGGCCCTCGGCGTCGACACCGACAACCTGATCCTGTCCCAGCCGGACACCGGCGAGCAGGCCCTGGAGATCGTGGACATGCTGGTCCGCTCCGGCGCCCTCGACCTCATCGTCATCGACTCCGTCGCCGCCCTCGTGCCGCGCGCGGAGATCGAGGGCGAGATGGGCGACTCGCACGTCGGTCTCCAGGCCCGTCTGATGAGCCAGGCCCTCCGCAAGATCACCAGCGCGCTCAACCAGTCCAAGACCACCGCGATCTTCATCAACCAGCTCCGCGAGAAGATCGGCGTCATGTTCGGCTCCCCGGAGACCACCACCGGTGGTCGGGCGCTGAAGTTCTACGCCTCGGTGCGCATCGACATCCGCCGCATCGAGACCCTGAAGGACGGCACGGAGGCGGTCGGTAACCGCACCCGCTGCAAGGTCGTCAAGAACAAGGTCGCGCCGCCCTTCAAGCAGGCCGAGTTCGACATCCTCTACGGCCAGGGCATCAGCCGCGAGGGCGGCCTGATCGACATGGGTGTGGAGCACGGCTTCATCCGCAAGGCCGGTGCCTGGTACACGTACGAGGGCGACCAGCTCGGCCAGGGCAAGGAGAACGCCCGCAACTTCCTGAAGGACAACCCGGACCTCGCCAACGAGATCGAGCGGAAGATCAAGGAGAAGCTCGGCGTCGGTGTCCGCAAGGGCGCCCAGCCCGCCGGCGAGACCCCCGCGGGGGAGACGGCCGCCGCTGACGGCGACGCCAAGAACGTTCCCGCCCCGGCGGCGAAGGCGAGGGCGGCCAAGACCGCCGCCGCCAAGAGCTGACCGATGCGGGAACACGAAGGGGACGGCGGCTCCGGCACGACGAGGGCCGAGCGGGAGCTGCCGCCCCAGAGTCCCGAGGAACAGGCGCGGGCGATCTGCCTGCGCCTGCTCACCGGGATGCCGCGGACCCGGCGCCAGCTCGCGGACGCCCTGGCCAAACGGGGCATCCCCGAGGAGGTGTCGCAGGAGGTCCTCTCCCGGTTCGAGGAGGTGGGCCTGATCGACGACGCCGCCTTCGCCGGCGCCTGGGTCGAGTCCCGCCACCGCGGCCGGGGCCTCGCCCGCCGGGCCCTCGCCCAGGAGCTGCGGACCAAGGGGGTGCAGGCCTCCCACGTCCAGGAAGCCCTGGAGCAGCTGGACTCCGAACAGGAGGAGCAGACCGCCCGCGACCTCGTCGAGCGGAAGCTGCGCGCCACGCGGGGCCTGGACCGTGACAAGCGCATCCGACGGCTCGCCGGAATGCTCGCACGCAAGGGATATCCGGAGGGCATGGCCCTGCGCGTGGTGCGGCGCGCCCTGGAGGCCGAGGGCGAGGACCTCGACGACGCGCTGGAGTACCCGGGCGGCTGACCCACCCCGCGCGGGCGCGGGGTGGGGACAGCCCCCGGGCCCGCACGCCGGACCGCTCCAATGCCAACGCCCGGCCCCGGCGGCAGAGTTGGGCGCATGATGCTGCGCTACGCCCTTCAGACCGTCAGGGACCGCAAAGCCGGCTTCCTCGGCGCCTTCACCGCACTGCTGTGTGCAGCGGCCCTCATCACGGCCTGCGGCACGCTCCTGGAAACCGGACTCCGCGGAAGGATCGCCACCGAGCGCTACGCGGCCACCCCGGTCCTCGTCTCCGCCGACCAGAACGTGCACCGGACCACGGTCAAGGAGAAGAAGGGCAAGACCAAGACGAAGCACAAGGCCAAGCCCGTGGCCGAGCGGGCCTGGCTGCCGGCCGCCATGCTCGGGGCGGTGCGCTCCGTGCCCGGCGTCGAGCGGGCCGTCCCCGAACTCACCTTCCAGGCCGTCCCCCTCGTCGGGCAGCCGGCCTCCCATGGTGGCGGTGGCGGTGGCGCGGCCCGGCCGCCCGCCCCGTACGGGCACGCCTGGAGCTCCGCCGCGCTCACCCCCTTCACGCTCGCCGAAGGCCGCGCCCCCCAGGGCCGCGGCGAGGTCGTCGTCGACCGCGAACTGGCCGCCCGCGCCGGACTACGGCCCGGCAGCCGGCTCACCGTCCAGGCCACCGGCGTACCCGAGGAGTACACGGTCAGCGGCATCGCCCGACCGGACCGGGGCCGGCTCACCCGGCAGAGCGCCCTGTTCTTCTCCGACGCCGAGGCCCAGCGGCTCGCAGCCCGCGACGGGCAGGTCACCGCGATCGGCGTCCTGCCCGCACCCGGAGTCGACCCCGGCGAACTCGCCCAGCGGATCCGCCGGGCACTGGCCGGCACCGGTAGCGGCACCGGCGGCGCCGGGGCCCAGGTCAGCGTGGGGGACGAGCGCGGCCCCGTCGAATTCCTCGACGCGGCCGGTGCCCGGGTCAAACTGGTCTCCATGGGCGGGGCCATGGGCGGCACCGCCCTGCTCGTGGCCGTCCTCGTCGTCGTCGGCACCTTCGCCCTGTCCGTCCAGCAGCGCCAGCGCGAACTCGCCCTGTTGCGCGCCATCGCGGCCACCCCCCACCAGCTGCGCCGCATGATCGGCCGGGAAGCGCTGCTCGTCGGACTGGCCGCCGGGGTCGTCGGCGCGTTCGCCGGACTGCCCCTCGCCGCCTGGCTGCACGGCCGCTTCGTCGACGGCGGGATCGTCCCCGCCACCCTGGAGCGCACCGCCGGGATCTTCCCGATGTTCGCCGCCGTCGGGGCGAGCCTGCTCGGCGCGTGGGCCGCCGCCCGGATCACCGCCCGGCGCATCGCCCGCATCCGCCCCGCCGAGGCGCTCGCCGAAGCGGCCGTCGAGCGGGCCCGGCCCGCGTGGATCCGGATCGTGATCGGGCTGCTGGTGCTGGCCGCCGGTGTCGTACTGGTCGTCGTTCTGGGCTCGCTGCGCACCGAGCCGGCGTCCACCCCGGTGACCTTCCTCGCCGTGATCGTCCTCGCCGGGGCCGTCGCGCTGCTCGGCCCGCTGCTCGTCCGGGGTGCGGCCGCACTGCTCGCCGGCCCGCTGCGGCTGGCCGGCGCCGGCGGCCACCTCGCCACGGCCAACCTGCGGGGCAACGCGACCCGGATGGCCTCCGCCGTCACCCCGCTCACCCTGCTCATCGGCATGACGTGCACCGTCCTGTTCATCGCGCCGACGCTCGGCCACGCCGTCCGGGAACAGGCCCGCGACGGGGTCCGCGCCGGGTGGGTGCTGGCCGGGCAGGGCCCCGGCATCCCCGCCGAGGCCGCCGATGCGGTCCGCCGGACCCCCGGGGTCACGGCCGCCACCGAGATCGTCCGGACCTCGGTGCGGGTCGGGCTGACCAAGTACGCAGCGCAGGGCGTCACCCCCGCCGGGCTCGCCCGGACCTGGGACCCCGCCGTGACCGCCGGCAGCCTCGACGGCTTCGGCGAGCGCGGCGCCGCGGTCAGCGAACTCGCCGCCGAGCAGCTCGGGCTGAAGCCCGGCAGCGAGCTGGAGGTGGCCCTCGGCGACGGCACCCCGGCCAGGCTGACCGTGGCGGCCGTGTACGCGCGGGGCCTCGGCTTCGGAGACCTGACCCTGCCGCACGGGCTGGTCGCGGCACACGTCGACAACCCGCTGGCAGGTGCGGTGCTGGTGGCCGCCGAGCCGGGTACCGGGAGGGAACGGCTGGCCGCGGCCGTGGCCCGGTTCCCGGGCGTGGCGGTGCTGTCGGCGCGCGACGCCGACCGGGCGCGCGCGGAACGACAGCGGGAGGGGGCCGAGCTCAACCTGCTGGCGATGGGGCTGGTGCTCGCGTTCACCGCGATCGCGGTCGTCAACACCCTCGCCATGTCGACGGCGGAGCGGTTCCGGGAGTTCGCCATGCTGCGGCTGGCCGGGGCGAAGCGGCGGCAGGTGCTGCGGATGCTGCGGGTGGAGGCGCTGGCCGTGCTGCTGATGGGGGCCGTGCTGGGGTCGGGGATCTCGTCGGCCGTGCTGACCGCTTTCAGCGTGGGGATGACGGGGGTGGCGGAGCCGGTGATGCTGCCGGTGGTGTACGTGGGGGTCGTGGGGGTCGCGGGGTTGCTGGCGGTGGCGGCCACCGCCGTGCCGGGGCGGGGGGTCCTGCGGATCCGCCCGGTCGACGTCGCCACGTCGAGGTAACCGGGCCCGGGCCCGAGCCCGGGCCCTCGGCCCGGCCCCGGCTCGGCCTCGCCCGGCTGAGGGGCCCGGGCCGTCGCCCCACCCCCTTCCGCCCGCTGAGGCCGCGCCGCCGAGTCGCTGCCGCTGCCGTGGGTCGGCGGTGGGTGCCGCTGCGCGGAGCCTGCCCCTCCCCACCCTTCCACCGTTCCCTGGGGCTCCGCCCCAGACCCCGCGCCTCAAACGCCGGCGGGGCTGGAATGGGCGGGGCTGGGGGGTGGGTGGGTTCTGGCTCGGAGCGCGCGCTTCGAATGCCGGCGGGGCTGGAATGGGCGGGGCCGGAGGGTGGGAGGGGGCGGTTGGGGGGTGGGTGGGTTCCGGCGCAGAGAGCGCGCCTCAGACACCGCGGGGCGGGAAGGTGGCGGGCTGGAGGGTGGTGGCGGGGTGCCGGGTGGGGCGGTAGCCCCAGCCGGCAGGTCGGGGGCTCGGGGCTATGGCGTGGGGGGCGGTGGTGTGGTGGGGAGGCCCGCGGTTCTCCAGGACTGGAAGCCGCCCGTCAGGTCCGTGGCCTGGTGGAGGCCCAGCGCGTGGAGGGAGGCCACCGCGAGGGAGGAGGCGTAGCCCTCGTTGCAGAACACGATCACCCGTAGGTCGTGCGAGGTGGCCTCGGGGAGGCGGTGGGATCCCTGTGGGTCGAGCCGCCACTCCAGTTCGTTGCGTTCGACCACGAGCGCGCCGGGGACCAGCCCGTCGCGTTCGCGCAGCGCCTGGTAGCGGATGTCCACCAGCAGGGCGCCGGCCAGGTGCGCCGCGTACGCCTCCTCGGGGGTGATGCGGGTGTACGTGGAGCGGACCCGGTCCAGGAGGGTGTCGATGCCGATCGGGGGGCGGGTCACTGCCAGTCCTCCGGGCGTTCCACGTGCTCCAGGGTCAGGACGCTCCCCGTGCGGCCGTAGCGGCGGATCAGCGGCAGCGGCGGGTGGTAGGCGTGGACCGAGATCGCGTGCTCGTCGGGGGAGACGTTGAGGACCTCGTGCACGTGGTGTTCACCGAAGGCCCGGCCGGTGCCCGGCCCCAGGCTTCGGCTGCGGTCCACGTCCGGCGCGAGTTCCAGGCTGCGCCAGCCCTCGGACGGGATGCGGGCGGCCAGGGAGCGCTCGGTGAGGCGGCCGCGCGCGGTGGCGAAGGCACCGCGCGACTCGGCGTGGTCGTGCCAGCCGGTGCCGGTGCCCGGCGGCCAGCCGATGACCCAGGCCTCGCTGCCGGCCGGCCCGTCCAGCCGGATCCAGGTGCGGCCCGCGGGGTCGAGGGGCAGGGAGTCGATGACGGCCGTGTCGGCGGCCGTACGGAGGGCGAAGGCGAGGAGTTCGGCGGCTGTTACGGCAGGGGTGTGGGCGTGCGCGGGCACGGCTGCGGAGGCAGACATGGTGGTGTGGACCGTCCTGGGGTTCGCGACATGGGCGCGCCGACGGGCGCGGTGGAAGGAGGCGAATCAGCAGGAAGGGCGACACACGCAGCCGGCGTAGCGGACCAGGTCCATGTGGACCCTCCGCCACAGGCGTACGTCGCTGCCGGTCATGACGGGGAGTCAAGCACGGGAGCGCACCGTGGTCAATCGATCACGTGCTCAATCGGTCACGGGGGCGGTGGCAGGGGTGGGCGCGGGGGCGGGGGTCGAGGGGGCCGTACGGGTCGGGGCACCCATGCGGACGGCGTCCGCGGCCTCGTACAGCTCCGCCGGCCGCACCCCCGCGAAGGTGGCCGCCAGGTGTCCGTCGGGCCGGACCAGCAGGACGGTGTGCGCCGCGGCCCCCGGGTAGTCGTCCGCGACGAGGAGTTCCGCGCGCACCGGCAGCGCGGCCACGGCCGCCGCCAGCCGCGGCATCAGGCCGGCGCCGAGCCAGTGCCGCCGGTCCCAGACCCCGGTCCCGGGGGCGACCAGCACCACCAGCAGCCGGCCGCGGCCGAGCAGGTCGCGCAGCGGCACGGTCGACCCGTCGGGCGCGGACACCGCGACGTTGGCGACGGCTCCGCCCGGCTCGGTCGCGGTCGGCACCTCCCGTACGGCGACGGGCGGGGCGTACGAGGGCTGCGCGCCCAGCGGTCCCCGGCCGAGATGGCTGTCGGTGAGCAGGGCTTCGGCGCGGGCCGAGCCGGGCAGCAGGGTCCGCAGCCCGCCGCCGCCGCGCAGGGCCGACATGGCCTGGTCGGCGGCGCGCAGCCGGGCCGCGACCGCAGTGCGCCGCTCGTCCGCGTAGCTGTCGAGCAGGGCCTCGGAGGCTCCCTGGTGCCAGGCGATGCCCAGCTTCCAGGCCAGGTTCTCGGCGTCCCGGAGCCCTTCCTCGACGCCCTGGGTGCCGAGCGCGCCCAGCAGGTGGGCGGCGTCCCCGGCGAGGAAGGCGCGCCGGTCGCGCCAGGTGCGGGCGAGCCGGTGGTGCAGGGTGTGGACGCCGGTGTCGAGGAGGTCGTACGGGGGTGTGGTGCTCCCGCACCAGCCGACGACGGTGTCCCGGACGAGGTTGACCAGCGCGTCGGGAGTGACGAGTTCACCGCGGGCCGGCAGCAGCCAGTCCAGCCGCCACACCCCGTCGGCCAGAGGCCGGGCGGTGATCTCCTGAGGCGGGTCGCGGTGCAGGAGGGCCTCGCCGGGCCAGGGGAGTTCGATGCGCAGCGCGGCCACGGCGTGCCGCTCGACGGCGGTGCGCCCGGGGAAGCGGATGCCGAGGAGCTTGCGCACGGTGGAGCGGGCCCCGTCGCAGCCGACCAGGAAACTCCCGCGCCACCAGGTGGTTTCCGCACCCCGGGTGTGGGCCGTGACCCCGCGGTCGTCCTGCTCCAGGGCGTCCAGCTTGCTCTCGGCGACGAACTGGACCAGCGGGTGGGCCGCGGCGGCTGCTCGCATCCCGCGGGTGAGGGCATGCTGCGGCACGTGCAGGGGCGCCGGCTCTTCGTCGAAGGTGATCCGGCCGGTGTCGCGGCTGCGCCGCATGGTGCGCCAGGCCGCGTAGTACGCGCCCTCGTCGCGCAGGGTGGCACAGCCCAGCCGCTCGGCCATGGCGGCGGTGTCGGAGTGCAGGACGACGGTGCGGGCCGGGCGGGGGAGATCCTTGCCGGGCCCCTCGTCGAGCACGATCGAGGGCACGCCCTGGCCGGCCAGGGCGAGGGACAGCGACAGTCCGACGGGCCCCGCGCCGACGACGATCACCGGGTCCACGAGGCGGCTCCCGATGTCCGGTATGTGATCACAGAACGTATGCAACCCACTGGAGGTGCCTGCGTCAAGTGACCCCAGACCCGGGTATGCGTGTGGTGGGGGGGGGGGGGGGGGGGGGGGGGGGGGGGGGGGGGGGGGGGGGGGGAGGGCCCCCCCCCCACCACATGTGCCACGCCAGTGTACTGACCGGGTGTCAGGGAGCCTTGCCCACGCCGGCCGCGCCGCCCGCGTCGACCTCGGCGACGTCGCCCTCGACGACGGCGCCCGTGCCCTTCTTCGACGTCCGCAGCCGCTTCTCCAAGAAGGAGGCCAGGGCGGTCAGGGTGAAGTTCACCGCGATGTAGATCAGGGCGATCACGACCATGGTCGCGATGGTGTTGCTGTAGTTGGCGGAGATCTGCCGGTTCATCGACATCAGGTCGGCGAAGCCCAGGGCGGCGCCGCCGAGCGCGGTGTCCTTGAGGATCACCACGAGCTGGCTGACCAGCGCGGGCAGCATCGCCGTGACGGCCTGCGGGACCAGGACGTACGTCATGATCTGGCCCTTGCGCATGCCGATCGCCTTGGCCGCGTCGGTCTGGCCGCGCGGCAGCGTCAGGATGCCGGCCCGGACGATCTCGGCGATGACCGAGGCGTTGTACAGGACCAGGGCGGTGACCACGGCGTACAGCGGCCGCAGATCGGAGCTGACCGTGCCGAGCATGACGTACAGCGCGGAGCTGAAGAACATCAGCATCAGGACCGGGATGGCGCGGAAGAACTCCACGACCGCGCCGACCGGGACGCGCACCCACGCGTGGTCGGAGAGCCGGGCGATGCCGAGGAGCGCGCCGAGCGGCAGCGCGATCACCATGGCGATCAGGCCGGCCTTGAGGGTCTCGCCGAGACCGGGCAGCAGGAACGTCGTCCAGATCTGGCTGTCCGTGACGAACGGGGTCCACTTGTCGGCGTCGAGCTGGTTCTGCTCGGCCATGAGGGACAGCACCCACCACAAGGCGAGCGCGAGGAGCACCACGAAGGCGCCGGTGTAGATCCAGTTGCGGACCTTGGCCTTGGGACCGGGCGTGTCGTACAGAACGGAGCTCATCGCTTCACCGCCACTCGCTTGGAGACCCAGCCCAGCAGGAGGCCGGTGGGCAGGGTCAGCAGGACAAAGCCGAGGGCGAAGACGGCGAAGACGGCGAAGATCGCGTCCGCCTCGTTCTCCAGCATTTCCTTCATCAGCAGGGCCGCCTCGGCCACGCCGATGGTCGCCGCCACCGTGGTGTTCTTGGTGAGGGCGATCAGTACGTTGGTGAGCGGTGCGACGACCGCCCGGAAGGCCTGGGGGAGCACGATCAGCGTGAGCACCTGGAAGAAGCTCAGCCCCAGCGCACGGGCCGCCTCGGCCTGCCCCACGGGCACGGTGTTGATGCCCGAGCGCAGCGCTTCACAGACGAACGTGCCGGTGTAGGCGATCAAGCCCAGGACCGCGAGGCGGAAGCCGATCTCCTTGAAGTTCTCGCCGCCGAGCGTGATCTTCAACGTCTGGTTGAGGCCCAGCGAGCAGCCGATGATCAGTAGGGTCAGCGGCGTGTTGCGCACGACGTTGACGTACGCGGTGCCGAAGGACCGCATGATCGGGACCGGACTGACCCGCATCCCGGCCAGGATCGTGCCCCAGATCAGGGATCCGACCGCGGAGTAGAGG
Source organism: Streptomyces sp. NPDC029014 (assembly GCF_055564695.1). Lineage (NCBI taxonomy): Bacteria > Bacillati > Actinomycetota > Actinomycetes > Kitasatosporales > Streptomycetaceae > Streptomyces > Streptomyces sp. NPDC029014. Next base: position 194 of record NZ_JBVHVT010000082.1, on the reverse strand, counting down.
GTGAGCTGCACCGTCACCCAGAAGGCTCCGAGCACGTCGTACTGCCCGGAAGTAAGAAAGTCGAACACGTTGCCCTGCGCTCTCCCCAGGATGGCCGGTGAGGTGGGGGGGGGGGGGGGGGGGGGGGGGGGGGGGGGGGGGGGGGGGGGGGGGGGGGGGGGGGGGGGGGGGGGGGGGGGGGGGGGGGGGGGGGG